>JBCDBH010000033.1:0-27272 GCA_039184055.1 Acidobacteriota bacterium | reverse complement strand
TCGACCGGCTCGACGACGCCATGGCGCTCTATGACCGGGACATCGCCGTGCTCGAGGCCGCCGGGCAGGAAGATCTCGCCGAACACCTGGCGCTGCGCAAGCTGACGTTGCTCGACGAGGCCGAGGCTTACGATTTGCTGGAGAGCGCGGCGAACGAGGCCATCGATAGCGGGAGTGAGGCGCTACGATTCGCCGGCCATGTCGGTCGCAGCCAGGCGCTGGCTGGTCGGGGCGACCTCGACGCGGCGCTCGAGACGCTCGGTACGGCGGCCCAGACCGCCGAGGACGCGCGTCGTCGCGAGCTCTTGGCGCGTCGGATCGGTCTGCTCTTCGACGCGGCGCGTGACGACGAGGCACGGCGTTTGATCGAACCATTCACGGCGGCCGACAGTGCCGACGATCTCTTCTTCGCGGCGCAAGCCTGGTATCGAGCCGAGCGGTGGGCCGAGGCGATTCCGTTGCTCGAACGGGTCATCGAGGCCGCTCCCGAAGCCGTCACGCCCTATTTCACGCTCGGCGCGGCGCTCGAGCGCAACGGGGAGATCGACCGTGCCGTGAGTACGTTCGAGTCCCTGCTCGAGCGGATGCCCGACCATGCGCCGACCCTCAACTACCTGGGGTATTTGTGGGTGGATCGGGGTGAGAATCTTGAGCGCGCCTTGGCCTTGATCGAAACCGCGGTGGCGATCGATCCGGAAAACGGCGCGTATATCGACTCGCTCGGTTGGGCTCATTTCCGGCTCGGTGATCTCGACGACGCCCGTCGCGTGCTCGAATGGGCGGGCCGTTTGGTGGTCGATGATCCGACGGTCTTCGAACATCTCGGCGATGTCTACGTCGCGCTCGGTGAGATCACGTCGGCGCGACGTGCCTACCAGCGGGCGCTCGATCTCGATAGCGATGACGCCGACCGTATCCGCACCAAGCTCGCCGATCTCGAACCGAACCAAGACATTCGCTGAGCCGTGCGTCGCTTCGTCGTCTCTCTGCTCGCGGTGTGGATCACCGGTTGCTCCGGGATCGCCGACATCGTTCCCCTACGCCAAGAACCTCTCGATCCCGAGCTCGCGCCGTGGCGACTCCCCGATCGCGATCTGATGACCCAGCGTCTCTTTCGGGTCAACTACGAGGGGCCCGAAGGGGATCTCGATTTCAAGCTCGTGCTCTATCTCGCCGATCGCTCGCGCTATCGCATGGTCGCGACCGACACGCTCGGACGGACCTTGTGGGAGCTCGCCGTCGAGCCGGGTGACGAGGCTCTGTGGATCAACCACTACGACGAGGTATGGTGTCTTGCGCGTGGCAGCCTGCCGTTGCATGTGTTGCCGCTCGCGCATTTGCCGCTCGACGCGTTGCCCCGACTGCTGCTCGGGCGGATGCCGGTGGCGCCGGTGGGGGAGGTGAATCGAGACGAGAAGCGTTTCGTTTTCGCCGATGCCGCCGGTCAGACTTGGCAAGCCGAGTTGAGTGTGGCGGGAGGGCCGATCGACTGGTGGTCGTTGACCCTCGACGACGAGCCGGCGGCCTGGTATCGCCGCGACGGCGAGCGTGGTGTGTTCAGTGACCGACGCGGCAAACAACAGCTTCGTTGGCGCGAGGTGTTCGGTGAATCTCTGGGAGACGCGTGGGCGTCGTCCGAGGCGCCGACGACCTACGCTGAAATGGCGTGCGCGGGCGCCCGGTTGTTCACTGTCACAGAGAACTCGAGCGAGCGGTGACGAGAAATGGCAAACGCACATGACAAGAATTGGCACGAGATTTGACAGTTCTCGGGGTCACGACTAGGATTGACGGATGTGCGAGACGACCAACGGCGACGATTTTGGCGTCTAGCCGATCGGCCTACGGGGACCTTAGGCCCAACGTGGAGACGTGAGCATGGAAATTACCCAAGTCAAGGTCTTTCCCGTACACGAAGAAAAGCTCAAGGCGTTCGTGTCGGTGGTCTTCGACCATGCCTTCATGGTGAATGACATCAAAGTCATCCAGGGGAAAGACGGTCTCTTTTTGAGCATGCCGAGCCGCCGTAAGAAGAATGGCGAGTTCAAAGATGTCGCGCATCCGCTCAACAACGAGACACGCCGCATGTTGGAAGAAAATGTGCTTGCCGAGTACCGTCAGGTGGTCGATGACGCGACCCCACGTCGACCGGTGGTGCCGGCGAACGGTGATGGCGTGCATCAGGTGGATCGCGGTGATCAAAGCCCCGAGGCTCGTCCGAGCCATGGCTCACATCGTGACGAGACCGCGGCCGACACCGCGACGAGCTCCTCACGGTGGCACCGTGACACGGCCGCGAAAAGCGAACCGGTCCGCCGCCCCGCGGCGCAGCCACGAGACGCCGGTTCATCACGAGATCGCGCCGGTTCGCAAGACCGCGCTGGTTCGCAAGACCGCGCCGGTTCACAAGACAATGGCCACGGCCATGTTGATGCTCCCGCCGCGACTCCTGCCGAGCCGCCTCGGATCGCGGCTCGTGACGAGCGTCCCCCCGCGAATGATGGCCGTGATGACAGTGATGATGGGGCCTTCCGTCCAGACCATGCGAGCCGCTATCATGGCGACCTCGCGACACCGGCGGCTCGACATGACGTGACACCACTCGCCGCGGCCGACGCCGGTGAGAAGAGTCTCGAAGAGGTCCAAGAGCTACATCTGAGCGATTCCTTCTGGACCGTGACCTGAGCGGTCCACTGTCGATCCACGAGACGATCGCGCTACCATCCGTTTGATCCGCTGATCTCGACCACAGGTTTAGTGTCATGATGGGAGCCGTATGTACGGAGAGCTCAAAATAATCTCGGGGCGCGCCCATCGCGAGCTCGCCGAGGAGATCTGCGACTATCTCAACGTGCCGTTGGGGAAAGTCACCTGCTTCAACTTCAGTGACGGTGAGCTCTTCTGCCAGCTGGAAGAGAACGTTCGAGGAGCCGACGTTTTCATCATCCAGCCGACCTGCGATCCAGTGAATCGCAACCTGGTCGAGCTCTTGGTGATGCTCGACGCGGTCAAGCGCTCGTCGGCCCGCCGCGCCACCGCCGTCATGCCGTATTACGGCTATGCCCGTCAGGACAAGAAAGACAAGCCGCGGGTTCCGATCACCGCCAAGCTGATCGCCGATCTCTTGACCGCGGCGGGTGCTGATCGGGTGTTGACCATGGACCTGCACGCCGCGCAGATCCAAGGTTTTTTCAACTGCCCGGTGGATCATCTCTTCGCCGCTCCGGTCGTCTTGGAAGCGGTACGTGATCTCGAGGTTCCGGATTTGGTGATCGTGTCGCCCGACGCCGGGGGCGTCGAGCGCGCGCGGCAGCTCGCTTGGCATCTTCAAGCGGGTCTGGCGATCGTCGACAAACGCCGCACCGGACCCAACGAGGCGGCGGTCATGCACGTCATCGGTGACGTCGCCGACAAGAACATCGTGATCTTGGACGACATCATCGATACCGCCGGCACGATCGTCCACACGGTCGACGCTTTGAAGAAAAAGAAGGCCGCGCGTGTGCTTGCGGCTGGAACACACGGTATACTCTCGGGCCCGGCGCTGGAACGGATCAATGCCTCACCTCTCGAGCAGGTGTTGATCACCAATTCCACGCCCCTTCAGGAGAAGCTGGACCGATCAGAGAAGCTGCGGCCGCTCAGCGTCGCGCCTCTGCTCGGCGAGGCGATCCGCCGTATCCACGAGGACAGCTCGGTCAGCTCGCTCTTTGTCTGAGTCTCGTACGAGATTCGGATCGAGACACGTAGAGCGACCGGGCGCGAGCTGTTGTTCGCGACATAAACGAGGTTTCCTGTCATGAGTGAGTTGACGATCGAAGTCGAACGCCGCGAGACCAGCGGCAAGAACGCCAATCGCCGTTTGCGCGCCGACAACAAGTTGCCGGCGGTGATGTATGGGCTGGGCCGCGATCCGGTGACGATCGAAGTCGACCGTCCTGAGTTCGAGGCCTTGATGCGCAAAGCGGGTACCGAGAACGCCGTGTTCTTGCTCAAGTTGTCCGGTACCGAACGCACCCGGAACGTCATGGTGCGCGACATGCAGGTCGATCCGATCCGTGGCACCACGCTTCACGTCGATTTTCAGCGTGTCGACATGGAAGCCATGATCAAGGTTTCGGTGACCATCGAGCTCGTCGGCACCCCGGTAGGTGTCAAGCGTGATGGTGGTCTTCTCGAGCACGTGACGCACGAGATCGAGGTCGAGTGCAAGCCGGACGACATTCCGCCGCATATCGCCGTGGATGTCGCCGAGCTGACGATCGGCCACCCGATTTTCGCTGGCGATCTGACCTTGCCCGAAGGCGTGACGTTGCAGGACGATCCGCAACGCGTGATCGCTTCGGTGCAGCTGCGTGATCGCGGTACCGAAGAGACCGAAGAAGGCGACGGCTTGCTCGAATCCAGCTCGCCCGAGCCGGAGCGTATCGGGCGCACGGCCGAAGACTGATCGGTCGTGACGGGGTCGCTAGCGACGGGGTCGCCACCGACGGGGTCGCCATCGACGGGGTCGCCACCGACGGGGTCGCCGTCGACGGGGTCGCCCCGACGGGGTTGCCATGGCTGAGTTGCCGTCCGAGCGTACGCGCGTCATCGTCGGTCTGGGCAATCCGGGTACAGACTACGTCGCCACGCGGCACAACGTCGGTTTTCGTGTTGTCGAGCTGCTTGCCGAGCGCCAGCGGGTCGATATGGGCGATTTGCGTGCCTGCCGAGCGCGTGGCGCCAAGGTCGGTGATCGGCTTTGGGTCATGCCCCAGACCTACATGAACCGGAGCGGTTTTACCGTGCGCTGTCTGGTCGAACGGTACAACCTGGAACCCGAGCAGGTGTTGATCGTCTACGACGAAGTCCACCTGGCGCTCGGGCGTCTACGGTTACGGCCCAAGGGAAGTCCCGCTGGTCATCGTGGGCTCGAGTCGGTGCTCGAAGCGCTCGGTACCGATTTGGTGCCGCGTTTGCGGCTCGGAGTGGGCGGTGAGGATGGCCCACCGGCGGGCGAGGATTTGGTTGATTTCGTGCTGGCGCCGTTCGCGGACGCCGAGCACACGGAGGTAGACGCGATGGTGGCCCGTGCCGCCGACGCGTGTGAAATGTGGGCGGCTCAAGGGATCGAGGCCGCCATGCAGAGCTACAACGGTTGAGAAGAGGAGAGGCTCATGGGTGAATGGATTCTCTACGCCATCCCGGCCGCGGGCGTGCTTGCGCTGCTCTACGCCGCCTGGCGTTCGGGTTGGATCAATAAACAGGATGCCGGTAGTGGCGAGATGGTGAACCTCGCCGGGTACATCCGCGAGGGCGCGATGGCGTTCTTGCGTCGTGAATACTCGGTGCTGGCGATCTTCGTCGTCGTGGTCGCGGTGGCGCTCGCGGTGCTCAATGCGGGTGACGAGAACAGCTCGTGGTTGCTCGGCGTCTCGGTGCTGGTCGGCGCGATCTGCTCCGGAATGGCTGGCTTCTTCGGCATGCGGGTCGCGACGTCGGCCAACGTCCGCACCGCGGCGGCGGCGCGTACGAGTCTCAACGACGCCCTCAACGTCGCCTTCTCGGGTGGCGCGGTGATGGGCTTCAGCGTCGTCGGTCTGGGTGTGCTCGGCCTGTCGACGCTGTTTTTGGTCTACCAGGGGATGTTCGACGATCTGAACCGGACGATCACGGTGCTCACCGGTTTCTCGTTCGGTGCCAGCTCGATCGCACTCTTCGCGCGTGTCGGTGGCGGTATCTACACCAAGGCCGCCGATGTCGGCGCCGATCTGGTCGGTAAGGTCGAAGCGGGCATTCCCGAGGACGATCCGCGTAACCCCGCGGTGATCGCCGACAACGTCGGTGACAACGTCGGTGACGTTGCGGGTATGGGCGCCGATCTTTTCGAATCGTACGTCGGTGCGATCATCGGCTCGTTGGTGCTCGGCGCCAGCGCGGTCGCGGTGACCGCGTCGGGTGATCAGCCGGTGCTGGTGTGGCTGCCGCTCGTGCTCGCCGCGGTCGGTATCGTCGTCTCGTTGGCGTCGACCGTGTTGGTTCGTACCAAGGAAGGTGGCGATCCGAGCCACGCCCTGCATCGCGGCACGCTGACGGCGGCGATCGTGATGGTCGTGGTGACCTACTTCCTCGCCACCACGATGGTCGATGGCACCTACACGCTCGACGGTATCGAATTCGGTGGCCTGGGTATCTTCCTGGCGATGATCGCCGGTCTGGCGGCGGGTGTCGCGATCGGCTTGATCACCGAGTATTACACTGCCGAGTCGCGAGCCCCGGCGCAGCAGATCGCCCACGAGAGTGAGACGGGCTCGGCGACCAACATCATCGCTGGCTTGGCGCTCGGTATGAAGTCGACCGGTTGGCCGGTGATCGTATTGGTCGCGGCGATCTTGATCGCGTACGACCAGGCCGGTCTCTACGGCATCGCCATCGCCGCTTTGGGTATGTTGTCGACCACTGGTATCCAGCTCGCCGTCGACGCCTACGGGCCGATCGCCGACAACGCTGGCGGTATCGCCGAGATGAGTCATCTCGGTGCCGATGTTCGTGGCCGTACCGACAAACTCGACGCGGTGGGCAACACCACGGCGGCGATCGGTAAGGGCTTCGCCATCGGTTCGGCGGCCTTGACCGCCCTGGCGCTCTTCGCGGCGTTCCGCACCACGGTGGGTCTCGACACCATCGACATTTCGGATCCGCAGGTGATGGCCGGTCTCTTCCTCGGTGGCATGCTGCCGTTCGTGTTCTCGTCGATGGCGATGCGCGCGGTCAACACCGCCGCCTTCAAGATGATCGAGGAAGTACGTCGGCAGTTCCGCGAGAAGCCGGGCATCCTCGAGGGTACCGACAAGCCGGACTACGCGCGCTGTGTCGATATCTCGACTCAGGGCTCGATCCAGGCGATGATCGCGCCGGGTCTGCTCGCCGTCTTGGCGCCGGTGATCGTCGGCTTCTTCGACGTCGCCGCGCTCGGCGGTCTGCTCGCCGGTGTCACCGTTTCGGGTGTCATGATGGCGATCTTCCAGGCCAACGCCGGTGGTGCGTGGGACAACGCCAAGAAGCACATCGAGGCGGGAAACTACGGTGGCAAGGGTAGTGAAGCGCACAAAGCCGCCGTTGTCGGCGATACCGTCGGTGATCCCTTCAAGGACACCTCGGGTCCGTCGATCAACATTCTCATCAAGCTGATGACCGTTGTCGCGCTGGTCATCGGTCCGCTGCTGGTCGGCTGATCGGCAGATGAGTGGCGGCGGGATCGCTACCCGCCGCTTGGCTCGCTCGCACATCATGCGGGCGAGCTTTCTTTTTGCGCAAAAAAAGTCCCCCGGGCGAGACCGGAGGATGGCAGAGGGCTGCGATGGTCAGCAAAGGCGGTTGGAATTGCTGACGCAGATAGATTGCTCTCTAGTCGTGAGGGGACGATGAAGAGTGGATGAAACCGCTCCGTCGTCCCCTTTTCTCTTGCCTAGCCTCAGCCGATCAGGGCCAGCGCCGCTGCCGTCGCTTCCGCGACAAAAGACCGCGCGCGTCGTGCTTGGTCGCTCGCCGTTCCGGCACTCACCAGATCCTCATGCGTCAGAATCGCGGCGAGAAATCCGTCACGATGCCAATGGCCCTCGGCGAGCTCGCGGAGCTCGGGTTGCTCGGGGTATGGCCACGGCGTGACGTAGAGATAAGGGTCCGCGTACGAACCGTCACCCGGTGACATGCCGACACCGACCGAACGCGCTGCTTCACGATCTTCGACATCCGGGTCGAGCGTGATCAAGCTGGCGATATCGAAGTGATGCGGCCACATTCGAATCACGCTGGCGTCGGGGCGGCGCGTGATGGTGGTGTCGAGTAGACGCTGACTGTTGATGTACCAGTAGCGCAGCTCTTCGAAGGCTTCGGTGTCGCCGGTATCGAAGGCGACACCGTCGCTCTTCACCGGGTGGGGTTCGGCTTGATCGGGAGGATCGAGCGGGGCATCGAGTGGGCCGTGGAGAGCCTCGAGCTCATGGGTGAGCCAGGCGAGGCCTTCGTCGATCGTCTTGCCGTGAAGATGAAATTGGCTCAGCACCTCTTCGCCGTCGGGGGTCAGCAGGGCGAGACACGGTGGCGCCATACCGACCGCGGTGCAGAAGGCGCGTTGGCCACGTGTGACGTGCTGGACGAAGAAACCCGCGTCGGCGTGCCACTCGAAGGCGTGATGACTGTCGTCCGGCTCGGCATCGAGCACTCGTGCGCCAGCGCTGCCGATCATCCGTACGGCCCAATGGAGCTGGCGTCGGGCGTTGCGCAGCCGGTCGGCGCTCACGAGGCCGAGACGGCGCCAGTCGATGGCTGGATCGGAGACGTTCGAAGTCATGATCGCGGTCCTCGTTTGCGTGGCGCGCGGTCAAGGAGAGGGATGTTGCGACGTGTCCTTCGGAGCGTCGTCCGGGCTCGTCTGCGACTCCGCTTCCTCGACCGGCTCGCCGACGTTGAGCCGTAGGGCTTGGATCGCGTCGAGATCGGCGGGCAGCCAATGGCGACGCTCGAGCTTGCGGTCGATGGCTTCCGGAGTGTAGCGGATCGAGGTGACCAGCTTGCCATCGAGGCTGAAGACGTGAGTGCGGCCGCGATCACCGAGGACGATCAGGGTGTCGTGACGACGATCGGCGAAGATCGACTCGTTCTTGGCACGCGCCAGATCGGCCATCGCCATGGGAGTCGGACGATCGCCTTTGCGATGGCGTTGTTCGGCGTGGCGGGTACGACGTTGGCTCGCTCGTTCGTCACGCTCCAGACGTCGCGCGACGTTCAGCAAGAGACCTTCGATACGTCTTGAAAGACGATCGGGATTCGCATCTTTGCGTTCTTGAGAAGCTTCGATTTGTTCCAGCGTGGCTTGCGCCCACTGCACGTAGTCGCGCCACGGGACTCGTTCCATACGCTCGTAGACCCGTTCGAGAGGCTCGCCGTCGGGGCCGCTACCGAGAACGTTGAAGACGAGTCGGCGGCGTCGACCTTGGCCGGGGGTCGAGACGACTTGAAAGGTCAGAGCGGTGAGTGAGGTTCCACGGTCGGCGTTCGGCAGACGAAACCAGCCGGCGACGACCTGCCCGTGGATACGAAAGTCGGCGGTGTGGTCTTTAAAGGCGGGTAGGAGGTCCTGGACCAGCGTTCGGCCAGCCACGACCCGTGCCACCGTCCGTCGATCACCGGCATAGAGACGATCGACGCGCTCATCGCCCGATTCGAGAAGCCATTGCGCGAAATCGCGATACTGCGGCAGACCGGTCGGGCCGTAGCCATAGAAGACATGGCGAGGGTCGCGGGGGCGACTGTGTTCGGAGTCGGTGCTCTGGCTGCGGAGACAATAGACATGTCCGGGACGCATTGCGGCGCGACGCGCCAAGAGCAGATCGATCTTGGCGTCGATCTGCTCTTCGAGCTCGACCAGGTTGTCGTCGATCGGGCCACTACCACCGATGGGTACCGAGACTTCGAGCTGCACCGCGCCCTTTTGACGCTCGAGCAGATGACCCTGTGGGTGACGCTCGATACGGGCGCGGACGGTGTCGCGTAGTCGTTCGATCGCACGGCGTGCCGACTGGCGCCGTTCCTCAGCATCCGCCATCGTATTCGTCAGGCGGTGGTTTCGAGCTCGTTGATCCAGCCGCGCACGATATCGAAGCCGCCTTGCCAGAAGCCCGCGTCGCTCATATCGATATCGAGCTCGGCCAGCATGGCCGCCGGGCGTGCGGCACCGCCATGGGCGAGCAGCCGGAGATAACCCGGTTTGAACGCCTCACCCTGTTCCAGGTACCGCCGATAGAGCGCCAGCACGAGAAGCTGGCCAAAGCTGTAGGCGTAGCAATAGAACGGCGTGTGGAAGAGATGGGGGATGGTGATCCACTCGTAGCGGAAGATCGGATCGATCTCCATTGCCGGCCCGAATTGTTCGCGCAGATGCTCGAGATAGAGATCGCACAAGGCTTCCGACGAGCCGTTGGCTTGCACCAGCTGGTGCGCGGCGCGTTCGAAACGGACGAAGTACGCTTGGCGCATCACCGTTGCGTAGACGTCGTCGACCGCCGAGGCGAGGAGCTCACGCCGTACGACCGGATTGGATTCGCGTTCCAGCAGGCGATCCGTCATCAGGATCTCGGCGAAGACCGAAGCGGTTTCGGCGAGCGGCAGGGACGGGTGCTGGGTCAGCACCGAGTGGTCGGCCGCCATCAGGCTGTGGACCGCGTGGCCGAGCTCGTGCGCCAAGGTCGCGACGTCGCGCATACGGCCGGTGTAGTTGAGCAGCACCCATGGCGTCATCGAGGGCAGGACCGTGGCGCAGAAGGCGCCGCTCCGCTTGCCCTTGCGAATCTCGCTGTCGATGTGGCGTTCCGAGAACACGCGTTCGGCGAGCTCGCCAAATCGCGGTGAGAACGTGTAGAAGGTCTCGAGCACCTCGCTCACCGCTTCTGGATACGGCACGTTTCGATCGGATTCGGCGAGTGGCGCGTAGAGATCGAAACGGCTGACTCGATCGAGCCCCAGCCAACCCGCCTTGAGCTGGAGAAAGCGTCGGAACAAACCGGCGTTCTCGACGATGACGTCGAGCAGGGTATCGACGGCGGCGTCGGGGATGTCGTTGTAGAGGTTACGGGGTTGGATCGGCTCCGCATACCCACGCAGCTCGACGCTGTCGACCCACCAATCACGCACACGATTGACGTAGATCTGCGCCAGGACGGGGGCTTCACGCTCATAGACCTCGAGCGACGATCGATAGGCGGCCTCGCGGCCCGCGCGGGTCGGGTCGAAGTAGTGCCCGCGGATCTCGCCATCGGTGAGCTGGCGAATCTCACCGTCGACCTCGAGCGGGAACTCGAGACGATTGGTGAGCATCGAGTAGAGGGTGAGGAGGGCGCGCGCGCCGTTGGCGTCCTTCGAATTGATCAGCTGCTCGGAGCGTTCGTCCAGCGAATACGGACGCAGGCGGCGTTGATCGAGGAGATGGTGCCGGAAGTCGGGCTCGCTTTCCGCCGTCGGTAAGAGACGTTCGGACGCTGCCTCGTCGAGTGCGCGCCACCAGAGAGGAAAAAAGAGAGTCTTGTTGTCGACCTGAGTCGCCACCTGTTGCATACGATTGCGAAACGCGATCGCGTCGGCCGCCTGGGTGTTTTCAGCGAACCACAGGTTGGCGTAGTGGGCGAGCACGTCGACGCGTTCGAGCAGTCGTTCGTAAAGGCGCAAGATATCGAGAAAGACTTCGGGCGCCATCTCCACGTCGAGCTCGTCGCGACGCGCGGCAAAGGTCTCGGTTTCGGCTTCGAGGGCCGCGACCTCGCGATCGATCGCGTCGGTCGATGTGTCGGAGATGAGCTCACTAAGATCCCAACCAGAGATGTCGTATCGGGCGACCGGGGTGGTCGGCGTTGCGGTCATAGGTATGTACTCCGAGTCTGCGAATGGTCTCGTCGGCGGTGCCGTGTGGCGTCACACGCTGAAGAAATCAGCTGACGGCGTCCGTGGCCCGAGAGCAGATTCGCGAGTCTATCGGAATCGGTTGAGCGGCTGAAGGAGGCACCGGTCGGTGTGCTAACGTGATCGGTCGAGGTTACCGACCCCGCTTTTGAACCCTAGGGAAACTAGATGCCTGATTTCGAAGTCGTGTCGCCGTTCTCGCCCAAGGGGGACCAGCCCGAAGCCATCGAAACCCTGGTCCGAGGGCTGCGCGCCGGGGAGGATCACCAAGTGCTGCTGGGTGTGACGGGCTCGGGTAAGACCTTCTCCGTGGCCAAGGTCATCGAGGAGGTCAACCGGCCGACCTTGGTCCTGTCGCACAACAAGACGCTGGCCGCGCAGCTCTACCAGGAATTCAAATCCTTCTTTCCGAACAACTCGGTCGAGTACTTCGTTTCCTACTACGACTACTACCAGCCTGAAGCGTACGTGCCGCAGTCGGATACGTACATCGAGAAAGAAACCGACATCAACGAAGAGATCGATCGTCTGCGTTTGCGGGCGACGAAATCGCTATTCGATCGTCGTGACGTGCTCATCGTGGCGTCGGTGTCGTGTATCTATGGTCTCGGTGCTCCGGAGTACTTCCTCGACATGCTCTATTTCTTCCGCAAGGGAGATACGCAGGGGATGGACAGTGCGCTGGCGAGCCTGGTCGCGATGCAATTCGATCGCACCTCGTACGATCTGCACTATGGCGAGTTCAGGGTGCGGGGTGATGTGCTCGAGCTCCTGCCGTCGTACGAGGAGACGGGAATCCGTGTCGAGTACTTCGGGGACGAGGTCGAACGGATCACGCGTTTCGACGTGCTTCGTGGCGATGTCTTGACCGAGCTCGATGCGGTCGCGGTGTATCCGCAGACTCACTACGTCACGCCACGTGACCGGATCCGTCGTGCCATCGAGACGATCAGTCTCGAGCTCACCGAACGGCTCGAGGTTCTCGAGAACGAGGGCAAATTGCTCGAACGTCAACGGCTCGAGCAACGCACGCGCTTCGATCTCGAAATGCTGCGCGAGATGGGCACCTGCCACGGGATCGAGAACTACTCGCGTCACCTCACCGGACGAGCACCGGGTGATCCACCCCCGACTCTGCTCGACTACCTACCGGACGACTTTGTGCTCGTCATCGACGAGAGTCATCAGACCCTGCCCCAGGTGCGAGGGATGTTCAACGGTGATCGAGCGCGCAAGACGACCCTGGTCGAGCATGGGTTTCGCCTTCCCAGCGCCCTCGACAATCGGCCCCTGACGTTCGAGGAATTCCACACCAAGGTCGGCCAGCGAATCTATGTCTCCGCGACCCCGGGAGGCTGGGAGCTCGAGCAGGCTGGTGGCGTGATCGCCGAGCAGTTGATTCGACCGACGGGGCTTTTGGATCCCGAGATCATCGTCAAGCCGGCTACTGGCCAAGTGGATGACCTGATCGACATGGTTCGCCAGACCACCGAGCGCGGCGAACGGACCTTGGTGACGACGCTGACGAAACGCATGGCGGAGGAGCTGACCGCCTATTTGATCGAGCTCGGTATGCGGGTGCGCTACATGCACAGCGACATCGACACGCTCGAACGGACCGAGATCATCACGTTGCTGCGTCGTGGCGAGTTCGACATCTTGGTCGGGATCAACCTCTTGCGCGAGGGACTCGATCTTCCCGAGGTATCCCTTGTCGCCGTGCTCGACGCCGACAAGGAAGGCTTCTTGCGGAGTGAGACGTCGCTCATCCAAACCGCTGGCCGTGCGGCACGTAATGTTCATGGACAGGTGATTTTCTACGCCGACCGCGAGACGGACTCGATGCGGCGGGCGATGGAGGAGACCGTTCGTCGTCGCTCGCGTCAGGATCTCTACAACCGCGAGAACGACATCGAGCCCAAGACGATTCTCAAGGACATTCATAGTCCACTCGTGCGGCTGAGCGAGCTCGATCTCTATGCTCCCGCCAAGACGCGTGGCTCGGAAATCGCCGATGGCGCACCGCTCAAGGATCAGATCGCGCAAGTCGAAAAGCAGATGCGCGAGGCTGCGAAAAAGTTGGAGTTCGAAGAGGCGGCGATGCTCCGCGACCGGCTCAAGGAGCTTCGCGAGCTACAGATTTACGCGGAGTGATCGTGTCTTCCGTGTCGACCGTGCCTGCCCCGCGAGGCGGCCCTGCTTGCATATGCTGATGGTACTATTCACCCGTTGCGCGAATCGGCGCATGGTCTGTCAGAGATTTCCTCGCATAGGGAAAGTTGCTCATGGTAGCATCGACAGTGCCGAGAAGTCGGTCGTACTGCGCGCTTTCTCTGTCGATCGGACGGGGAGCGCGAGACTGGCGAACGGTCGCGGCGAAAGCAGCGGACGCTTCTCCCGTGCGTGGGTGTGCGATGTGTGTGATCCACTGGGCGGTTCAGGATGAGTTGGGTCCAAGAATATCGAGCTGACAAAGCTATCGAGGCAATTCTCGCCGCACCGGTCAGTAGTATCGAGCATGCTCAGGCGGTCGAGCGCCTACAGCAGATCGGCGCGCCGGCGATTCCACGCATCCTCACCGCTTTGAGTCAGGTCGAGCAGAGCACGGTACTCGAGTCGACCCTGGTCGACTTCCTCGACGATCAGACGCTGCCGTATTTTCGACAGGGTCTTTACGACCCCGACCCGCGGATCGCCGAAACCTCGGCGCGGGTGCTGGCGCGTTCCTCCACCTGGGATCCCAATCTCCTGCTGCCTCTTTTTCTCGACGAGACGGTCCATCGCGATCTGCTGACCGCCGTCTTGGTGCGTCGCGCGCCGGAGCTGATGCCCGGTCCGGTGATGCGGCTGATCGACGAAGTCGATTTCCGTGGCTTGCCTCTTCTTCTCAAGCTTGTCGAACGTGTGGTGACGGACTCCCAGGTGAGTGATGTCGTCCGTCGTCTCGATCACACGGACGCGCGTGTACGGCTCGCTTTGGTCCGTTTGTTGGTTCGCTTCCCGACTCCCGAGGTACAGAAGCACCTCGTGCGGTTGCTGGCGGCGGATGGCGAGAAGAAGGTTCGGTTGGCAGCGATCGAAGCGTTGGTCGAGCAAGAACTGCCTACACCTCTCGGCCCCTTGGTGCGCTTGCTCCGCGACCGCGATTTGATCGTGCAGCAAAAAGCGATCGAGACGCTGATCGACCTGGCCCGTCCCGAGACGGTCGAGCTGTTGACACCGCTGCTCGACGATGGCGATCAACGTGTTCGACGGGCCGCGGTCGAGGTGCTCAACAAGCTCCGGTCTCCCAGCACGGTCAAACTTCTCGTCAAAGCGCTCGACGATAGCGATTGGTGGGTCCGCACACGGGCCGCCGATGCCTTGTCGCAGACCGGTGGCGCCGAAGTGGTGTCGAGAGTGTTGCCGCTGGTCGAAGCGGATGACGAAGAGCTTCGTGAAGTGGCGTTGGAGATCTTCGATCGCTCGCGTGACAGCAGCGTTCGACAGCTTCTCGAGCGACGGATCGAGACGGGCGACGAGACCACCCGGCGCCGGGCCGAAGAGGCGTTGCGTGATCTCGATCGACGGCAAGCGGCACGGACACAGGACATCGTCGCGGACGACCGGTCGCCCCAGGTGGCGCCGACGCTTCCCGCCATGGAGCGACCCGACTCGACGGCCGAGCCTCGACCGCGTGATATGCGTCTGCAGCCACCTTCATCGCTTTTTGGTGATGAGCTGCCGCCGCCATCGGTGGTGGCGAGTGGGCCACCCGCCACCCTCGAAGAGAGCTTCGATCCTCTGGCGCTTCGCCCGGGTGCCCGAATCGGTGGTCGCTATCGCTTTGTGCGTCGGATTGGCCGAGGCGGCTTCGGGGTCGTCGTCTTGGTCGAGGATCTGATGGTGCAAGAGCAGGTCGTGCTCAAATTTCTCGATCCCGAGATCGCCGCGTCGCACAATGCGATCGAACGGTTCAAGCGCGAGCTACGGTTTGCGCGCCGGGTCACCCACGAGAACATCATTCGGATCTACGATCTCCTGGCGTTCGGTGACACCTTGGCCATCTCGATGGAGTACTTTCCGAGCCATGCTCTGTCGGCTGAGCTCCACGAAGGCTGGACGGTGGAAGTCGATCGTGGCGTTCGCATCTTGATCGGGATCTGCCACGGGTTGGGTGTCGCGC
This sequence comes from Acidobacteriota bacterium, assembly GCA_039184055.1. GTDB lineage: Bacteria > Acidobacteriota > Thermoanaerobaculia > Multivoradales > J023 > JBCDBH01. The sequence goes on along the minus strand of JBCDBH010000033.1, from coordinate 11,671 downwards.
ATCGTGCGGGGGTCGTACATCGTGATCTCAAACCGGGCAATGTACTGATCGGCGAAGACGACCAGGTCAAGGTGGTCGATTTCGGCCTGGCCGCGGCGGCGGTTGGCGAGCCTCAGGACAACCGGTTGACTCGGAGTGGCCTGGTGGTGGGAACACCGCTCTACATGGCCCCCGAGCAGATTCGCAATCGCCCCCTCGATGGCCGCACAGATATCTATTGCCTCGGGATCTTGATGTACGAGATGTTCGCGGGTCGCCTGCCCTACGACGGAGAAGGGATGGAGGTGATGGGACAGCATCTGAAAGGCGATGCGGTGCCGCCAGCGGTGGTCAATCCAGCGCTTCCGGACGAGCTCGACGCGGTGATTCGCAAGGCGATGGCCGTCCGACCCGAGAATCGTTTCGCGGATGCCGAGACGCTCGCCCTCGAGCTTGCCAAGGTCATGTCCGACTGATGGCGAGGATCGACGCTTTCTTGCAGCTGGGTCGCGAGCAGGGTTGCTCGGACATCCATCTCGCGCCTGATCAGCCACCGCTCTTGCGCCTTTCGGGCGAGCTCAAGCCGATCAGCTTTCGATCGATCGGTGAAGAAGAGTTGTGGGGTCTGCTACGCGAGATCCTCAGCGCGGAGCAGCTCGAAGCTCTGAACGCGGCGGAAGATGTCGATTTCACCTACGAAGCGACCGAAGGCGGTCGCTTTCGTGTCAATTTGTTCCGCAAACTAGGTGGTATCGGCGCGACGTTTCGCGTGGTCGGGGGCAAGATCCCCAATTTTGTCGAGCTGAATCTCCCCGAGACGCTTCGCGACCTGGTGGATGCGCGTCAGGGCTTGGTGTTGGTGACCGGCGCGGCAGGGACGGGAAAGTCGACCACCCTGGCGGCGTTGATCGGCTTTCTCAATCGCACGCGGTCGCTCAACATCATCACGCTCGAGGATCCGATCGAGTTCGTGCATCAAAGCGAACGGTCGATCGTCGTGCAGCGTGAGATCGGGTCGCATGTGCCGACCTTTGTCGAGGGATTGCACGCCGCGCTGCGCGAGGATCCCGACGTCATCATGGTCGGGGAGATGCGTGATCCCGAGACGATCACCCTGGCGATGACCGCCGCTGAAACCGGCCATCTCGTTCTCGGTACCCTTCACACCTCGTCGGCCACCAAGACGCTCGATCGCGTGCTCGACGTCGTACCGGGGCCGCAGAAACAACAGGCGGCGATCTTTTTGGCGCAGCACCTTCGTGGCGTGGTCAGTCAGAGGCTGGTGCGCACCGCTGACGGGCGTGGGCGAAAGGCCATTGTCGAGATTCTCGTCAACACCCCGGCGATCGCCAACTTGATTCTGCAACGCAAGATCTTCCTGATCCCCGATCAGCTGCGTACCGGTCGTGATCACGGCATGCAATTGATGGATCAGGCGCTGCTGCAGGCGGTGAAGAAGGAGGAGATCGATCCCAACGATGCCTTCATCTTCGCCGAGGACAAGCGGTCGTTTCAGCGCTACGTAACGGATCCATCGATCTTGCCTCAGATGAGCGTGGGCGGTCGATGAGCACGCTCAACGTCGATTCGCTGCTGAAATTGGCGGTGGTCCAGGACGCCTCGGATCTCCACCTGGTGGCCGGCAATCCGCCTCGTTTGCGGATCAACGGCGAGCTCGGCTCGATCGACGTACCGGCGTTGAGCGCGCAAGATGTGCGGGAGCTTGTCGACGGTTTGCTCGGGCCCGAGGCGAAAGAGATGCTCGAAGCACGTGGCCAGGTCGACATCTCGTATGAGGTTCCCGATCTGGCGCGTTTTCGTGTCAACGCGTTCGTCCATTTCGGTGGTCTCGGCGCGGTCGTACGTGTCGTGCCGAGCGAGGTCATTCCGCTCGATACGTTGAAGCTGCCACCCGTGGTCGGCAACCTCTGTCGACGCCGGAGCGGTTTCGTGTTGGTCACCGGGGCCACCGGCTCGGGTAAATCGACCACGTTGACCGCGATGGTCGATCGGATCAACGACGAGCGCGAAGGTCATGTCGTGCTGATCGAGCAGCCGATCGAAGCGGTGCACAAGAGCAAGCGTTGCCTCGTTTCGCAACGTGAGGTCGGGGTGCACACGACGGGATTTACCAGCGCGCTGCGTTCGGCGCTGCGCCAAGATCCCGATGTCGTGGTGCTCGGTGAGATGCGTGATCGCGAGACGATCCGGCTGGCGGTCACCGCCGCCGAGATGGGTACGCTGGTGATCGGCACGCTCCACACCGCGGGTGCGATCGCCACCATCGATCGAATCGTCAATGTCTTTCCGGCGGTCGAGCAGCCCTATATTCGCGGCATGCTGTCGACATCGCTGTCGGGGGTCGTGTCGCAGGCTTTGCTCAAACGGATCGACGGTGGGGGGCGCGTCGCGGCCGTGGAGGTGTTGATCAACAACTCCGCGGTGGCCAACCTGATCCGTGAAGGCAAGTTCGAGCAGCTCGAGAGCGTGATTCAGGCCGGTGGGCTGCAGGGTATGCAGAGCTTCGACAATGCCGTGCGCAAGTTACTCGATGCCCGCTTGATCGGTGTCGACGAAGCATGCCGCGTGGCACGTAAGCCGGAGCAGTTCGCTCATTTGAAAACGCGTCGTGTCGGGGCGGGAGGAGACTCGAAATGACGAGTGCCGAGTGGAAGATTCCGAAGAAGCTCAAACAGGTCGTCATGTGGGTTCATCCCGAGGGCCGAGTCGTGGGTGCCCTCTTTGTCCAGATCGATAGCTACGATCGCGCCGAGGAACAGCCGCTCGAAATTCTCAACGACGGTCGACCTTTTGTCGTCGTGCAACGTCGGAATCCGAGCGAGATCCGTTTCTACAACAAAGCGTCGATCGTTCGAGTCGAATACCAAGAGTCGGCCGCGCCGACCACCGCCGAGCGGGTCAGTGCGCTCGCCTGTCGACTCCATTTGATGGACGGTTCGTTGTTGGAGGGCACGGTGATGAAGTCGTTGCCTCCAGATCGGTCGCGACTGTTCGATTTCCTCAATCTCGAGGACGAACGATTCATCAAGCTCTATCCTGTCGACGAGGCGGACAACTCGATCGTCACCTTGGTCAACAAGAGCTTCATCTCGTTCGTCTCGACACCAGACCGAGACTGAAACCACCACCACCCTACTGGGCTAGCGGCGTTTGCCCGTACCCAGACCGAGGTCGGCCAGCTCGTGAGCCGTGGCGTCGTCCGGAGAACCGTGACGTCGAAAGTCGGTTGGCAGCTCGAGCCCGAGGTCGATCTCGAGCCGATCCCCGTCGAGTCGCGGGGTCGTGGTGTGGGGCTCGTCACCGATTTCCCAGACATCGACCGCGGCCTCGTTCTCGGCACGCACATACTCGTGTTCCCAGATGATCACCAGCGCGCCTGTATCCTCGGTGATGTCCCACGCGAAGGTGGCGTAGCTGTCGAGAGCATCACCCTCTTGGAGCTCGATGACACCGGTGCCGTCGGGACGCAACACGAGGAGATCTCCCTCGATTCCGCGCCAACACCCGCTCAAGGCTGTTCGGTTCACGGTGCTGGGGCTTTCTCGGTGGCAGCAGATGATCCCATGTCGAGAAGCGGTGGCTCGATGTCGTCATCGATCTGAAGGTCACGTTCGCCCTCCTCGATGAGAATTCGTACGGCATCGAGTCCTTCGCTGGCGAGCGTCACGACGAGCTGAGTGTCGAGCTCGGTGAAGATACCCGTTTGCTCGATCTCGTAACGAATGACGCCATCCGTGAGCTCGAGCTCATCATCGACTTCGTTGGTCGGCAAACCGAATCCACGCGCGCTGCCGTCGATCGACACAACGGGATCGGTGATGTCGTCGGTAACGATCAAGGTCAGGTCGGCATGGTCGGCGACGATCTCGACGACACGACCGGTTGCGGGCGCATCGCCCGCCGTGACGTCAGCGCGAAGATCTTCGTAGATGGGATTGGCGAGCAAGAGGAAAAAGACCAGTAGGCCACCGAGTGCGCTGTAGCCGGTGGTCACCAGGATCTTGCCGCGTTTGGAAAGTGAGGTTTTCTCGATCTTTCGACCGGCATCCGCCGCTTCACGTCGAGGCACGGGTATGAGCACGTGGTAGGTGAAGGCGGCGGCGGCGTAGACCATCCACCACGACCACACCGTGTCGGAAAAGAAGTGTGCACCCGCGGCGAGCCGACCGACACCGATCGCGGCGCCGAGCGTCGTGGCCGCGAGCAGCGCCGCCCAGCCGAGCATCGGTCGGCGGTTGCGCCAGAGGAAGAAGAAGACGCAATAGACGAAACCAACCGACGCGTGACCGGTGGGAAAGGACTTGCCTTTACCGCTCACCCCTTTGACCAGCGGCGGTTGATATTCCCAGCGTCCTCCGAGCTCTTCCACCTGACGCGGCCGAGGTCGGCCCCAGTGATCCTTGAAGATCGCGTTGACCAAAAGTCCCGGACCCAAGGCGATGGCCAAGAAGATGAAGGCCGCGCGGTGCCGGAGTCGCCACAGAGGGCGGTTGAAGTTGGCGCCGATCATGACGATCAGGGCGCCGAGCGCGAGGAGACCGACGATGTACGAGCCGCCGACGTAAAAGAACGGCCAGGGTGGCTCATGTTGCTCGGGCCACGGGCCGTCCGGATGGTCGGGTTGAAAGAACGGCCGCGCGGTATCGAGATCAAGAGCGGGGCTCCAGAACGCGATGATCGCGACAACCGCGACACACAGCAGGAGAATCACATCGAAACGCCAGGATAGGCGCGGTGCCACGTCGGTCATGGACCCACACTATCCCAGGATCGGTCTTCCCAGAACTCTCTGGAACCCAGCGGGTTCGTGGATCGCTTGCTCTCAGCTCGTCCGTCTGATCTCATCGTCGCGATGTCGACCCTTCTTCGACGTCCACTTCATCCCATGTCACGATCGCTCCACTTCTTTTTTGTTCTGTTCCTCGTTTTGACAGTTGTCGGAATCTCGTCGGCGAACGACCAGATTCCACCGAGTGTCGTCTGCGACCCCGCCGTCGAGCCGTGTCTTCACGTGACCGTCGACGCACCGGTCTTGCCGCAACGTCATTGGCGCGGCGAGGATCTTCTGGTCAGCCCGCTCGGCCGACAGGCTCGATTCACGATCGTCTTGTCGAGCCCAGCAACCACGAGCGTCACGTGTGTGGCACCACAGGGGATCACGTGCGAGCCGACGACGATCGACTTCGATACCGACAGCTGGAACGAGCCGCATACCGTAACCGTGACCGCGTCTGAGAACGCGAGCCGTGATGATGCGCTGGATCGACTCGAGCTGAGGATCGAACAGGCGACCGAGCCCTCGGCGATTTTGCTGGTGCGACGACTCGACGATCGACTGTCGGCGATCGAGAAGGGCGCGACGGTACAGGGGCTGGCGAAGACACGGTGGCACGCGCCGACGGGATTCGGATGGGGCATGGGTATTCTCCTCACCGTCTTTTGGCTGATGGCCTGGTGGCGGGGTGATGGAGATCGACGACGGCTTCTGCTGACCATCACCGTGACCGTGCTGGTCGCTGACTTGCTCGCGGTGACTCTGCAGCAGACGATCGGACGGTGGGCACCGTGGGTGCTCTTGGGCGATCTGTCGCATGGTCAGGTGTTTGGCACGCCGTCGCGATGGGCGGCCAACGTTGCCGCGGCACTCTTCGTGGTGTTGGCCTCACGGGCGTCGAAAGGACCAGCGTTGCTCGGAAGCCTAGGCGGCGGTCTCCTAGGCGGGTTGATCGGATGGTCGCAGGGGCTCGGCTTCGTCTCCGATCTGGTGTTGGGCAGCGTGTTGGGTCTTGCCGTCGGAATCGGGGTATCGAAGCTGTTGGAGCGGCTGCCGCTGATCGAGTCACCTGGCTCGGATTCCGATCAGCCCGGCTGGAGGCTTGCGGGCGTCGGCTGGCGGCCGATGAACGTCGGCTGGTGGGTTCTCGGCTTGTTTTTTCTCTATCGGCTGGCGTGGCTGGCGGTGGCGCGCTTCGATCTCGCCGCCGACGAAGCGCAGTATTGGGATTGGTCGCGTCATCTCGATTGGGCGTACTACAGCAAGCCGCCGTTGATCGGTTGGCTCAATGCCGTCGGGCGTTGGCTCTTTGGCGTCGAGACCGCCGTGGTGCGTGGAGGGGCGTGGGTTCTGGCGGTGATTTCGACCGTGGCATCGGGGTTGTGCGCACACGCACTCTTCCGTGACCGCAGGATCACCTTGCTGACCATGTTGATCCTGACCATCATGCCGTTGTCGGCGGTGGGGTCGATGCTGATGACCACCGACATTCCTCTGATCGCCTGTTGGGCGTTGTGGATGTGGTTGGTCGCCAAGGCGCTTTTCTCGGGGCCACCACCGACCGCCGAGTCGATACCGGATGCCGGGCGTCGACGCGCGTGGCTGTGGAGCGGTGTCGTGCTCGGCATCGGTTTGTTGGGCAAGTACGCCATGGCGTACCACGTCTTGACCCTGGTGCTTTTCTTCGCCGTCGCGGCCGAGCACCGACGGTGGCTGCGTTTCTGGCAGCCGTGGGCGAGCGTGGTGATCGGTTTCGTTCTCTTTTCACCGGTGCTGTGGTGGAACGCTTCGCAAGGCTGGGTCGGGGCACGGCACGTGGCCGAGCAGGCGGGTGCCACCAAGGGATTTCAGCTGACGCTGCGCTGGCTGGGAGAGTTTATCGGCGCGCAGATCGGCTTGGTGTCACCGGTGCTCTTCGTGGTCATGATGATGGCGATGGTCCGTCTGATCGGTGATCTGCGTCGAGGTCGGAGCCGTGATCTCAGACCCCAGATTTTTCTCGTCGCCACGATGACTCCGATCGTGCTGATCGTCGCCAAGTCCCTCCAAGACAAGGTTCAGGCCAATTGGGCGGCGACCGGCTGGTTGGGTGGCGGTCTTCTCGCGGCGTGGTATTTGGTGAAGCGTTGGGACGAGGCGACCGATACGCGCGCGCGGGGCCGGGTTCGCTGTCTCGGCGTCTGGGCACTCGGGACCGCCGTGGTGCTCAGCATGCTCGCCTTCAATCTTCAGGTCGTCCAACAGATCTTCGACCTACCGCCGGGACGGGATCCGGCCAAAAAGGTGATCGGCTGGCGGACGCTGGGTCAGGAGACGAGTCGACGCTTGCTCCGTATGCCGAATCCGGACGAGACCTTCATCTTCACGCCTCGCTACCAGCTCGCCTCGGCGTTGGCGTTCTATACCGAAGGCCAACCGAGGACGATCAACATCAACCTGGGTCGGCGGATGAACCAATACGATCTATGGGAAGGTGTCGAAGGCAAGACGGGTTGGGACGCGATCTATGTCGTCGAGACGAGTCGTGACGAGCTGCCGACATGGCTCGCCGACGATTTCGCGCATCATCTGCCACCCGAGACGGTCGATCTCGTTCACGCTGGTACGGTGTATCGCACCATGACACTCTGGCGTCTCTATGGTTTCGACGGTACGCTCAGTGGAACCCTCGAAGCGACTCGATTTTGAACTCCATGACTCACAACGATCCTTCCAACATGCGTCCTCGACTCAGTATGGTCGTCCCGGTCAAAGACGAAGCGGACAACGTCGAAGAGCTCGCCGCCGAGATCAGCAAGGTCTTCAGTGCGGTCGACTACCCATGGGAAGTCGTCTGGGTCGACGATGGCTCGACCGACCAGACGCTCGCTTGTCTGCAAGGTCTTCCCGCTCCGCATCGTTGGCTCACCTTCGAAGCCAATCGAGGTCAATCGGCCGCCCTCGTGGCGGGAATCGAGGCGGCGCGCGGCGAGTGGATCGGTACGATGGATGGTGATGGTCAGAACGATCCAGCCGACCTTCCACGACAGCTCGAGCATGCCGAAGCCACCGGTGTCGACATGGTCAACGGAATCCGCGCCACGCGACGCGACACGTGGGTCCGTAAACTCTCGTCGAAGATCGCCAACGGTGTTCGCCGACGGGCGGTGGGCGACCGGGTCAGTGACATCGGTTGCTCGACTCGTGTGGTGAGGCGTCGCGCGGTCGAACGGCTACCGTTCTTCAACGGTCTGCACCGCTGGCTGCCGGTCTTGGTGCAGATGCGTGGATTTACCATGGACGAGGTCGCGGTGAACCATCGACCCCGGTTGGCTGGAACCAGCAAATACGGTATCGGTAATCGTCTCTGGGTCGGAATCCACGACATCATCGGCGTCAACTGGCTGCGGGCTCGGCATCGCGAATGGCGCGTGGTCGGCCAGGGTGGGCGCGACACGGAAGCGCCGGTTTCCGATCGCGACGCCACATGAGGCATCGAGCGTGAAGCAAGTCGGTTGGCTGTCTCTATTTGTGCTCGGGCTCGTTTGCGGTCTGCTGCTGTTCACGGTTCTGGAGAGCTTCGAAACGGGAAAAGACGGACTGAGCGAAGATCCCCGGGACGTCGGTCTGGGCTGGGCATGGCTGGCTTTTGGTTTTATCGCCCAGGCCGTGTTCATGTGTCGGTTCTTGGTGCAGTGGATCGCCACCGAGCGAGCTCGATCGAGCGTCGTACCCACGGCTTTCTGGTGGCTGAGCCTATTCGGTGGCTTGATGCTGCTGACTTATTTCGTTCGTCGCGGTGATCCCGTTGGCGTGGCGGGGCAGCTCTTTGGCGTCGTGGTGTATGTTCGAAATCTGTTCTTTATCCGTCGTGAAGCGGCAGAGCAAGGTGGGGAGAGTGAGTCGGAACAGGCTGTTCTCGACAACACCGCTGATGCGCGGTAAGGTCTCCGCCTACTTTTCGACGATCAACCGGAGAGCCCATGAACAAACGACTTTTTCTTCCCTTTCTCTTGCTGTCCATGGCCATGGTCGCCTGTGGCGGAGAGTCCGTGGCCAACGAGGGTGAGGACGACGGCGCGAGCACGAGCTCGGCACCGGCCGCCGACGCCGCTCTCGAGACCGACGACGACAAGACGCTTTATGCTCTTGGTTTCTCACTGTCGCAACAGTTGGCGCAAATCGGTATCAGCGAGGCTGAATTGGCCATGGTGTACCAGGGTCTACGTGACGGTGTGAACGGTTCCGACGCCTCGGTGGACATGCAGATCTACGGCCCCCGCATTCAGATGATGGCCCAGGCCCGCATGGCGAAGAAGGCCGAAGCCGAAGCCACTGCGTCGGCGGACTTCCTGGCTGAGCAAGCGGCTCTCGAAGGCGTGCAGACATTGCCGTCGGGACTCCTCTTTACGTCGCTCGTCGAAGGCACCGGCGCCAACCCGCCCGCGGGCGCCCAGGTCAAAGTCCACTATCACGGTAGCCTGCGTGACGGCACGGTCTTCGATAGCTCGGTGGATCGTGGCGAACCGATCGAGCTCAGCCTCAATTCAGTCATCGAATGCTGGAAGGAAGGCATTCCGATGATGAAGGTCGGTGGCAAGGCGCGGCTCGTGTGTCCTGGCAACATTGCTTATGGACCGCAGGGGCGTCCGCCGACCATCCCGGGCAACGCCGCCCTCGTCTTCGAGGTCGAGCTCCTGGAGATCGTCGGTAACTGATCTCGGCTCAGACCCTTGACGTGAAAAGGCCCGGCTTGCGCCGGGCCTTTTTCGTTTTCCATGTCAGCGGTTGGGATTCGTTGGCTCGATCAGAACTGGACGCGTGCCAGCACTCCGAAGGTTCGCGGCTGGTTGGTCAGATAGCCGACCCGGGCGAGGGTGCCACGCTCTTGGTCGAGTGCGAGAAGCGCTTGTTCGTCCGTGACGTTGTTGATGAACAAGGCGAGATCCCATTTGTCCCGCAAGAGACCGACACGCAGGTTGACGATGTCGTAGGCGGGAAGCTCGGGATCGAACGAGAAGGTGCTTGCGGTGAGTGGACCACCGATGTTGTTCGGGTCGAACGCCAACAGATTGACCGTGCCGAAGCCGTCGGCCTGATCTCCGATTTGGGTGAACCGCGAGCCTACGTGCTGGTAGGTGCCGGTGAGATAGCCCGCCCAACCTCTCTTCATTTCCCAGCGATAGGTGGCCGCGGCCACCAGCTGGAGCTCGGGAACGGTCGGCAGACGGTTGCCTTCTTCGATTCCCGAGACGACTGTCGTGTTGCCGTTGGCGTCGGTCGAGGTGAGAGTCGACCGGAGCTCGGAGTCGACGTAGCTCGCCGAGATCGCGACATCGAAGACCGGGCTCAGCTGTGCGGCCCACTCGAGCTCGATGCCGACGCTTCGCGCTTTGGGAACGTTGAAGACGACACGGGACGAGCAGGTTCCGGCGGTGACCGTGGCCTGAAGATCTTCGATATCCATGTAGAAGACGGCGAGGTTGAACGTGCCCAGACCGTCCATGACAGTCGACTTCAAACCGACTTCGTAATTCCACAGCACCTCGTCTTCCCAGGTATCCCGACCCCCGAAAGTGACCAGATCTTCCGGTGAGCAGAGCGGCACATTGAGAGGATCATTGATACCGCCGAGCCGGAAACCTTTCGAAATTTGAGCGTTGAGACGGGTGTCTTCGTTCAGCTTGTAGCTGGCGACCAGACGGGGAGCGATACCGTCCGCGGAGGTCGATCCCGGGTTCGAAACAAGCGAATTGCCGGTGTCGTTGTTGCCAAAGATGCCATCGAAGATCTGTGTGCGATCCTCCTCGAAGTCATACCAGCGCAAACCACCGGTGAGCTCGAAGCGGTCGTTGAAGGTGTAGGTGGCTTCACCGAAAATCGCCAGCTGCTCGAGCTCGTAGCTGAGGTCGGAGAAGAACAGAACATCGCGTGGCGCCCGCAGCCCCTGTGTGGGAATGCCCGATTCGTTCTCGAACCCCGCGACCAGCAGGCTTTGGCCATATTCACGCTGGGTGTCGCTGTAGAACGCGCCAACGACCCAATCCCATTGATCGTTTCCCCCGGAAAGACGGATTTCCTGGGTGAGCACCTCGGCGGTGGTGGCGTCGTCGAGAGGACCGTCGAGCGAGAAGACGTTCTCGGGTAGACCGATCGAGCCACCGGTGATGCTGGCGGTCAACGCGGTCGCGTCGCGGACGACCAGGACGTCACGATCAGTGTACGACGTGATCGAGGTCAGGGTGAGGTCGTCGAATTCATATTCGATCGTCAGATCAGCGAGTAGGAACTCGTCCGTGAACGGCTCTTCGATTTGGGTGAACTGCTCTCGGTCACCGAGATTGACGGCCGGACGGGTGGTAGTGAACGGGTTGGCCAGGATGTTGTAATCGTCGATTCGATTCCAGCCATCCATCTCGACTTCTTGGTAGAGCAGCCGTGGTGTGATCGTGAGGTTCTCGTTCGGCTCGAACCGAAACGTCACGCGCGCACCGGTGCGATCGCCACTGTTGACGTCCTCTTCGACGCTCAGATCAGGCTGGATCGCATCCATGAAACCACCGATCCGGTTGTAGTAAGCGGCGATACGCACGGCGGCCTGATCACCGAGAGGGATATTCGTGGCGACCTTGGCGTAGCCACCGAAATCTCCGTCCTCGATGAAATGGGCCGAGAACTCACCAAACGACTCACTCACGCCGATCTTGGGTTGGTTGGTGATGTAGCGCACCGTACCGGAGAGTGAGCCCGATCCGAAAAGCGTGCCCTGGGGACCACGCAAAACCTCGACTCGATTCATATCGAAGAGGTCGATATCGGGCGTGAAGAGAGAGAGTGAGATCACCGATTCGTCCAGATAGACACCGACCTGCTCTTTGACACCCGGTTGATCACGAACGATTTGCCCCGCGGACACAC
>JBCDBH010000032.1:0-27465 GCA_039184055.1 Acidobacteriota bacterium | reverse complement strand
TATGTGATCGCTTGTTGGCAATCGTTCTAAACTCCATTCCGGAACTCAACGCCATCGAGGTGGCGTTGAGCAGCCGATTGACCAGGCTCGGTTTGGTGGATACGGGAGTCTCGTCCGGCTCGCTTTTTTGGTCAGCCATGGTCCTCTGCCTCGTCGATCGTCAATGGGAGGGCCGAGCACGTGCTTCGGCACACAAGTACGGGAAAAGTGAAGGAAATTTAAACACGGAAACTCCCGGCCGCCAAGCAGCGACCGGGTGAAAGTGACGAGACGAAGGGGACCGAGGTCGAGTGGCTAGAGACTGAAGGGGGTGTCACCGACCATCACGATCTCACCGGCTGGCTTGGCGCGCAGGGTGGAGACATCCTCGAGCGTGACTTGAAAGCCTTTGGTGCCGATGGGCATCGACATGTCTTCGAGCTCGATACGTGATTGTGCGCCGACACCGAGCGCGCCGCCATCCACCGGACCGTTGGCGGTGACGAACCACAGGTGGTATTCGTAGCCGTCGGGGGCGGGTGACAGTCCCTGCACGTTCAAATACCACTGCTGGTGAGCGCCACACACGAAGATCACGCCCCGTGCATCGCCCGCGCTGGCGGCGGCGTTCATCGGATACGCCTGCCGGGCGGTGTTGGCGATCATGTCGAGACGGCTGCGCAGGAGCTGGACCTCTTGCACCAGGCCGGTCGATTGCACCGAGCTGGCTTCGTTGCCGAGCTGGACCAGGCTGAGCTCGGTTTCGAGACGGCTGTTGGCGACGCGCAACTCGGCGTTTTGACCACCGAGATAGGCGAGACCGGCGATCGCGAAGGCCAACGCGGCGGCCATCGCCAGCGCCCACGGGGACCGTGCCGAGCTCGTCTTCGCCGCTTGGCGCGCGGCGAAACTGTGGTCGACGGTGGTTTCGGTGACGGCCGTTTCCGCGCGGGTTATGGCCATCTCGTCGCGCGGCGGCATCGACGCCACCACCGGCGCTTCGGTGTGCACTGTGGCTTTGTCGACAGTGGCTTTGTTGACGGTGGATGCGTCCATGACGGGCTCGTCGACCGCGGTCACCGGTGCGGTGTCGTCGGCGATCGCGCCGAGGATCAGCGAGCGGGCTTCGGCACGCGGCGCCACCGGCTCGAGCGCGGCGGGCAACAGAGCGAAGAGCTCGTTGTAGATCCGGCTTTCCTCGTCGGTGGGCAGGGCGTCGGGGTCGAGATTGTCGACCACCGGCAGGATCGTCGCTTCGTCCTCGAGGGTGACCGCGACGTCCGAGATTTCTCGTCCGGAGATTTCGGACTCGTGACCGCTATCCGAGCGGTCGGGGTGATGCTTGGAGGTGTCAGCGTCGCTCATAGCAACTCTCGTAGCTCCGATTCGAGCGCTTTGCGCAGTTTCTTCATCGCCAGCAGGGTTCGGGTTTTGACCGTGCCCAGGGGGATGCCGGTATCGGCGGCGATCTCGCTTTGGGTCATGCCGCTGTAAAAGGCCAACTCGAGAACCTGGCGTTGTTCCGGTGGCAGATCGGCGAGCGCGCCGAGAAGACGTTTTCGCCGCTGTTCATCTAATACGGATCGGATGCCCTCGGGGGATGTATGCGCGGTACGAGTTTCTTGCTGGAGGTTGTCGAGCGTCCGTCCGATGACCTGCCGGGTGCGGAGACGATCGATGGCGCGACTCCGGGTAATCAACACCAACCAGGTGGCCACCGAGGAGCGGCGATCGTCGTAGCGTCCGGCTTGACGCCATACCTGCAAGAACGCTTCTTGAAGAATCTCCTCGGCTTCGGAATCGTCGTGCAGGACACGGCGAGCCAAGGCTAGGAGCATGGTCGAAAAGCGGTCGTAGAGCAGCGCGAGGGCGTGCTGATCACCGTCGGCGATACGACGGATCAGCGCGATGTCTTCGGCGCGCTGCTCGGCGGCTTCAGCTCGGTCGTCGGTTCGTGCGTCGTCCTGGATCATCCACAGTTCCGCTAGGGCCGATGAGAAAGCGTGTGATGGCAGAAGATAACACGTCGACCGCGAGCCGGCCGGTCAATAGCGCGCCACGGCGGGATCGATCAGCAGGCTCCAGGCGTCGATGCCACCCGCCAGGTTGATGGCGTCGATGCCGTGATGACGCAGCGCCTGGGTGGCGTGCATCGAGCGAGAGCCATGGTGACAGTAAATCACCACCGGACCGGCGCGCTCGTCGAGCTCGTCGAGCCGCATGCCGAGCGTGCCGAGCGGAATCAGCGTGGCGTCCGGCAGGCTGCCGATCTGGGCTTCCCACGGCTCGCGAACATCGAGCAGCAGGTGGGGGCGCCCTTCTTCGCGCCAGGCTCGGTACGTCTCGACGGTGATTTCGATCGGCAGCTCGGTCGGAGTCTCGGAAGTCATGGGTTCCTCGGCTGGCGCGCAGGTTTCGCCGTCCGGCGCGGCCAGCGGTCGGCTCAAGGCCGCCTCGCCACAGCCGGGACAATCGGCTCGTTTACGAATCTTGACCTTGCGGAATCGCAATCGCAGCGCGTCGACCACCAACAGCGTGCTCACCAGAGGCTCGCCGATGCCGAGCACCAGCTTGATCGCCTCGTTGGCTTGAAGCGTTCCGATCATGCCGGGGAGCACGCCCAGCACGCCGCCCTCGGCGCACGAAGGCACGGTGCCCGCGGGTGGGGGTTCTGGAAAGAGACAGCGATAACACGCACCCTGTCGGGCGTCGAAGACCGCCACCTGACCTTCGAACCGCTGCACCGCGCCCCACACGAGGGGCTTCGCGCACCGCACACACGCGTCGCTCACCAGATAACGAGTGCGGAAGTTGTCGCTGCCGTCGATCACCACGTCGTAGTCGGCGACCAGGTCGAGGGCGTTGTCGACATCGAAACGGGCCTCATGGGTCACGATATCGACGTGAGGATTGACGTCGGTGAGCCGTCGACGCGCCGCCTCGACTTTGGGGACCCCGAGATCCGAGTCGCCGAAGAGCACCTGGCGGTGCAGATTCGATGTTTCGACCCGGTCGAAATCGACGATCCCGAGGGTACCGATCCCCGCCGCGGCGAGATAAAGCGCGATCGGCGAGCCTAGACCTCCGGCGCCGATCATGAGGATCCGCGCCGCCTTGAGCCTCTCCTGCCCGGCTGCGCCGACCTCGGGCAAAATCAGATGACGGCTGTAGCGGGCGAGTTCGTCGTTCGACAGGGCGGGGATTGCGGTGCTCGTGTCGCCACTCATGTCATCACTTTATGCGATCTCGGATCGGAACCGATTCGAAGGCGTCGTCGGTACGTCGCCAGGCGGCAATGCTCGTGCGGCCGGCTGCGGCTCCGTCGCCTTCGACGCCGATGATGACGTGGAGCTCACCGGGCCACGCGTCGTCGAGATCGGTCTGGCTGGGTTGTGGCGGGCTCGCCGGGTGCGAGTGGTAGTAGCCCACCACGACGCGATGCTCGACCCGTGCTTGGCGGTGCACCCGCAGCAGAACACGTGGGTCGATGGCGAAGCGACGCCGTCGGTCCTGGGCGACGTTGGGTGCTTCGATTACCTGATCGACGCGATCCGGCGTGGGTCCGAGGAGCATGCCACAGCATTCCTCGGGCCGATGGGCGGTCGCGCGTCGCGCGAGCTCGTCTCGAAGATCCACCGGCAATACGAGCGCCATCGTGTCGGGGGTCAGTCGTCGACCGGGCTCGGTGGGTCGGTCGAGTAGTCGTAGAAGCCCTTGCCGGTCTTACGACCGAGATGTCCGGCCTCGACTTTGCGTGCCAAGGACGCGGGGGGTCGTCGTGCGTCGTCGCCGCTTTCTTGCCACTCGGCCAGACGCGCGTTGTACCCGACGTCGAGACCGCTGAGGTCGCCCAATTTGAACGGCCCGAGGGGATGGTTGAGACCCATCTCGCAAGCGCGGTCGATATCGTCGAAGCTGGCGTAGCCGTTCTCGTAGAGGAAATAGGCTTCGTTGGTGATCGCACGGAGAATACGGTTCACCAGGAAGCCCGAAATCTCCTTCTCGACCACCACCGGTGTCTTGCCGAGCGCGCGCGCCAACGCGGCGGTGCGGGCGACGGTGAGATCGGAGGTCGACTCGCCCCGAATCACTTCGACCAGCTTCATCACCATCGGCGGATAGAAGAAGTGCATGTTGACCACCTGCTCGGGCCGGCTGGTGGCATCGGCGATCCGGCTATTGCCGAGATAGGAGCTGTTGGTGGCGAGGATGGCGTGGGTCGGCGCGGCGCGGTCGAGAATGGCGAAGACATCGCGCTTCACACCCAATTTCTCGACCACTGCTTCGATCGCGAAATCGCAATTCTGTGCCGCGTCTTCGAGATCGCTGGTGAGCTTGATGCGTTCGAGCGCGGTATCCATCGTCGCCTGATCGATCCGCCCTTTGGCGACGCGGCGCGCGAGCTGTTTGCGGTTCTCGGCGACGGCTCGATCGAGCTGGTCGCGAGAAATGTCGTGTAGGTTGACTGAAAAACCGGCAAGCGCAGCGATCACCGCGATTTGTCCTCCCATCTGGCCGGCACCGGTGACGCACAGAGTCCGAATATCGGTGGCGTCGGCGACCGTGGGAGTCTTGGTAGAGGGTTCCGTATCAGAAGCCATGTCAGACATGGAGTGATCATATCGTCTTTACTGCAGTCGACCGATCGGACGACGAGCATAGCGACCGTTTTCGTGTCACTCCCTACTTTTCTGAGTCGTTTTCTAGACCTTTTAGATCTCGGGTACCTCGATGTTCTCGAAGTGGACGAGCTCGCGTAGGCCTTCTTCCATCAACGCGCGCGCGGCGGCGGTCTGGCGATGCAGCAGCGCATGCATCGCCGCGTCCTCGGCGTTGCGGTTCTGACACGTCGCGGAATAGCGCTCGAAGGCGAGCAGACTGCTCACCAATTTCGCGACGTTGTTCGGGCACTCACATTCGACTTGACTCGAAATTTCCAGCAGATGGGCCAGCTGACGATCCGTGTACACGCGTTCGGGGACGGCGGCCGGCGTTTGGGGGATCTGAGATGGGGAGCTCATGAAGACCTCGTTCAGTTGGGTGCCTGGAGGGCATAGGTGGGCACGCGGGCGCCACAGGTCGGGCAGGTGGTGATGTCGTCGCGGCTGTTGGTGATCAGGGGCATCTCGTTCGGAGAGGACACGTTTTCTTGCCGAGGTGCTTTGTCGGTGCCGCTCAGGATGTCCCGCACGATCAAGCCGAGAAGCTGACCGCGCAACGCCGAGAGGGTGAGGGGGCCCTGGAGGACACGGGTATCTTCACCGCGTAACAGGCCCAAGAGGTCACGCCGGGCGAAGTGGTAGCTGACGATGAAGAGCTCGGCTCGGGTCGCCTGGCGAAGGGCGTCGATCGTCGAGAGTGGATCGTCGCCGAGATGATCGAGATCGAGCACCACGACATCGGCAGAACGCGCATGGTCGTGGGTGGTCAGGGCGTCGAGCGTCGGGCCCACCCAGACCACTTCGACCCCGTCGAGCCCACCGGGATTGGTGCGCAATTGTTGATCCAACCAGTCTCCGACACAGGCGAGTGAGAGCATTCGCGTTCTACCTCCACATCAGCGAGCCAGTCACGTCGATGGCACAAAAGCTGTCTTCGCGATCGTTCCTGGGCTGGATGCGGCAGGAGGTCGTGGGTCTGAAGCAAAACGGGCGCCTCGTGCGAGGCGCCCGTTCCTTACCATTCGGTCGTGATGAGACGTCGTGTGGCGACCCTATGCGTCGTTGTCTCCTTGCGGCAACGCCACGACTCGCGTGTAGTGCTGTCGGCCGCTCGCCTCGTCCCACAGAGCGAAGAGCACCACGTGGGGCTCGTCGCGCATGGTGAGCCGTACGGGTAGCTCGACCGCGTCACCGAGCTCGGCGAGCTCGGCGTTGGTGAAGGTGATCGGCAAGGACGGCACCCGCGAGCGGTTGCCTTGAGGGTCCTGAACGATGATCCGCAGCTCACCACGTGCCGCGACGGCGTCGGCCGCGCCCGGAATGACGGTCAGCTTCTCGATCGGCACGACGACCTCGAACGCCACCTTCATCTTGCGCCATCCGGCGTCTTCGATACCGGCGATGGTCACCGGGATCTCCGGCCGCTGTAGGTGGTTGCCAAAGAGCAGCTCGCTTTCGGCGAGCATGCCGCGTTCGCGGTTGCGCGACAGATCGGTGAAGTTCTCGCGCGCCCGTACCTTCAGACCCCGTTGCCGAACGTCGACGTCGATCTCGTGCTCGTCGTCGTCGTGATTGCGTTCGGGAATGAAGCCCAGCCAGTAGTAGCTGCGGGTGTCTTCGGCGACCCGATCGAAGGCGTCGAGACGCTCACCCCAGAAGAGCGCGCGACCTCCGGTGTCATCGGCGATGGCGCGTAGCGTGCCCTGGGAGAAGAGCGTGTTTTCGAGAATCAGCGGTTCGTACGGGGCGCGTAGAACGCGCGGGTTCTCGGCTCGTCGCTGCGTGGGTCCGCGTTGACGAGCGTCGCCGGATTGTCGAGTGCTGGTCGACACCTGGATCGGATAGATCGTGTAGCCGAGCAGATTGGCCGTCTCGCTGAGCTGCTCGGCCACCACCAGATCGGTGTTCTTTTGTGGCGTCCAATTCCAGCCTCTCGTCGTGCGGCTGCGCAGCTGTCCTTGTGGCCACCTGCCGGCCATCAACATCATCACCTTGCGTCCCGGAGGATTGGCGAAGCTACGCAAGGTCGAGTTGGCGGCGGCGATCAGCCGCTCGTATTCCTGACCGACGCGGCTATAGGCACCGTAGGCTTGATCGGCCGCGCTGAGGAAGTCCTCGTAGCCGGAGAGGTTGTCGAGCTCGCCGACCGCGAGCTCCTCACGCAGCGGCGCGGCCACGGCCGTCCAACCCGCGATGAAACCGAAACGAGCATTGTCGATCACCCGTTGCAGAGTCGCGGCGTTGTTCGTCCAGCTGGTGAGCATCTGGAGCTGGCCGGTGTAGGCGACGATCGCCATACGGTCTTCGGGTCGCAGCCCGGCGACGCTCTCGGCCAGCTTTTGCAGCACCAGATCACGGTCACCCGGGCGCGAGAACAGGGTGTCGATGAACACCAGGTAGCTGGTGCCCACCGGTTCGCCCGGCTCGGCGCGTGGCAGGGTGAACTCGGCGCTCACCTCGCCGCCGGAGGGCGGTTCGGGCGGCGCCGCGGCGGTCCCACCGATCACCTCGGTGAAGTACTCGATCGGTACCTCGCGACCGTCGATCTCGATCACGAAATCGTCGGGACCGAGACCGGTGACGCGATTGCCGTCACGGTCGGTCACCACGACTTCGACATTGATCACGCGGACATCGATGACCTCGCCAAAGGCGTCACCGATCGGTTCCTGAGCGCTGGCGGTAGCGCCTCCGATCACCAAGAGGGAAAAGAAGATCAGCCAGGTGGCGACGCGTCGCAGGGTTCGCATGATGGGCTCCCGGTCGAATATCACGTGTTTTAGGGGTTGATGGTAAACCGGGAGTGCCACAGCTCGCCACCGATGGTGTCTTGAAGCGCGACGATCATGTCGTGGCGCCGGTTACGCAGCTCGACCTTCACCGGCACCCGCACGCTGTCGCCGGCCTCTTCGAGCTCGGCGGTGGTGAAGCTGATCGGCACCGAAGGAATCGGCGAGCGCGCGCCACCGTGATCTTGCGCCGCGAGCCGCAGCTCGGCGCGTGCCGCGACGGCATTCGGCGCGCCCGGCACGACGGTCAACCGATCGACCGGGATCACGACGTCGAGCGCCACCTCGACCCGTTGCCAGCCGCTGCGGGTGATCTCACCGACCGCGACGCCGAGCTCGGGGCGCTCGGTCGGATCACCGAAGAGCAGCTCGGACTCCACCAGCATGGCGCGCTCGCGCTCGGGGGAGAGATCGAAGAAGCTGTCGCGCGCGCGAATCTTGAAACGCGAGTCGCGGACGTCGACCTCGATCCGCCGGCTGCGGTTGTCACCGGCACGCTCGGGGATGAAACCGAGCCAGTAATAGCTGCGCGTATCGTCGGCCACTTTTTCGAAGGCTTCGAGACGGTCGCCGAAGAGCATGGCGCGACCACCGGTGTCGCTGGCGATCATGCGCAAGGTGCTGAGCGCGAAGAGCTCGTCTTCGACCTCGGAGGGGTTGTAGGTGGCGCGGATGCGATCACCGAACAAACCGGGATCGTCGAAACGGTCGCGGACCCGCTGGACGTCGGCTGCGTTGACCCGCCACGGCGTCACCGCCACCGGATACACGGTGTAGCCGAGCAGGTTGGCGGTTTCGATCAGCGGTCGCGTGGTGGTGATGTCTTCGTATTCGAAGTCGTAGCTGCTGACGAAGCGCTGGAACTGACCGGTGGGCCAGCGGCCGGCGAGCATCATCATGACTTTGCGGCCGGGGGGGTTGAGCGAAGCTACGCAGAGTCGCGGTGGCGGCGCTCACCAGGCGTTCGAGCTGACCGGCGAAACGGTTCGAGGTCTGGTAGAAGCTGCGGGTCGAATAGAAGAAGTCGGAGCCGGCGATGCCGTCGTAGAAGCCGAGGTCGTCCAGGTCGAGCCGGGTCGCCTGATAGGCGATGCCACGCGCCGGTCGTTCACGCGCCAGGTCGAGGGCACGGTGCAGGGTGCCGGCTTCGTTGGTCCAGCTGGTGAGCAGCTCGAGACCACCGTTGTAGGCGACGATCGCCATGCGGTCCGCGGGTCCCAGCCGATCGATTTGCAGGGCGACCCGGTCGATCACCATGTCGCGGTCTTTTTCGATGGCGAAAACCTCGTCGATGAACACCAGGTAGTTGGTGCCCACCGCTTCACCCGGAGCCAGCCGTGGCACCGAGTGGCCGTTGCGGGGCGAGCCTTCTTGGAGCGCCGCGGCCGAGCCGGCGATCACCTCGGTGAAGTATTCGACCGGTACTTCCTGACCATCGACACGCAGGATGAAGTCGCCCGGTCCGAGACCGTGTACCCGCTCACCGGAGCGGTCGGTGACGACGATTTCGACGTTGATGACCTTGACGTCGATGACTTCGCCGAAGTTGAGATCGTCCTCCTGAGAGGACGCTGGGACGGCAATGAGTACGGTGAGTAGTGCCAGGATGAAAAGTCGTTGTGCTTGCTTTGTCAACATTGTCCTCAATTCCCTCGAGTCGCGGTGATTGTCTTGGGGGTTGCCGCTGCAATCGTTGTCGCTTCTTAAAGCAAGCCTCGTACCGGTTGGGCGATCCGCGGGTCACGATCTTGTAAGCAAAGGGTGGTGGCAAATCGGGATAAGCTCCGGCGCTATGGATCGCGATGCCTTGGATTTGCCCCACACCCGCGACGAGATCGAAGCCGGGATCGAATGCGGATTGCACGTCGGTGCGCAGCTCGCCGTCTCGGTGGCCGGGCGTGGCCACGCGACTCTTGCGCTCGGTGAGCACGCGCCTGGCCAGCCGCTCGACGACGACACTCTGATGATCTGGCTATCGGCCACCAAGCCGGTGACCGCGGTGGCGGTGGCGCTCCTGTGGCAACGAGGCGCCTTGGGGCTCGACGATCCGATCGCCCGGCACGTGCCGGAGTTCGCCGCGCACGGCAAGGATGGCATCACCATTCGTCACGCGCTCACCCACACCGGTGGCTTTCGTCTGCTCAAGACCGGTTGGCCCGACCAATCGTGGGACGAGATCATCGCCACGATCAGCGCGGCGCGAGCCGAGCCCCGGTGGCGACCCGGTGCGAAGGCCGGCTATCACCTGGCGTCGAGCTGGTTCATGCTCGGTGAGGTGGTGCGACGGGTCGACGGTCGTCATCCGAGTGTTTTCGTCCGCGACGAGATCTTTCTGCCGCTCGGCATGGACGACTGCTATATCGGCATGCCGGCCGACCGCTACCGAGACTACGGCGCGCGGATCGGCCGGATGATGAACACCGAGGTCGAACCGTCACGTCTCCATCCGTGGCACGAAGAAAACCAGGTGGTGGGGTGCTCACCGGGCGGCAACGGACGCGGGCCGGTGCGTCAGCTGCTGCGTTTCTACGAGATGCTGCTCGGTGGCGGTGAACGCGATGGCGTGCGGGTGTTGTCGCCGCAGACCGTCGAGGCGTTGGCGGCCCGTCACCGTGTCGGCATGCGCGATCAGACCTTCAAAGTGAAGATGGATTGGGGGCTGGGGGTGATCGTCAACGGCGCGCACTACGATGCCGAGCACATGCCCTATGGCTACGGCTCGCTGGCGTCGCGACGGACGTTCGGCCACAGCGGCTATCGGTCGTCGACCGCCTTCGCCGATCCCGAGCACGGGCTCGCGGTGGCCTTGGTATTCGCTGGCACCCCGTCCGAGGCGGCTCATACCCCACGTCAGGAACGTGTCGTGGACGCGATCTATCGGGATCTCGGGCTGGAGCCGTCATGAGTTATCTGCTGATCGCGGTGGGTATCGTCCTGCTCTACCTGGGTGGCGAGTGGTTGGTCGAGGGAGCGGTTCGGCTGGCCCGCCAGCTGGGGCTGACCCCGCTGGTGATCGGCGCGACGGTCGTGGCGTTCGCGACGTCGGCTCCCGAGCTCGCGGCCACCATCACCGCTGCGTTGCAGGGTTCGTCGGCGCTCGCGTTGGGCAATGCCTTCGGCTCCAACATCGCCAATCTCGGATTGATTCTGGGGCTGACGGCGCTGCTCGCGCCGGTGGTGGCCCAGCGTCATTTTCTCCGTCGCGAGCTGCTCTTCATGATGCTGGCGACGGTGATCGTCTACCCGCTGATTTTCGGCTCGGTCTTCACCCTCCAGATCGGTCTCGGCGTGCCGGGCGGGGTGGTGCTCCTGGCGCTCTTGGTGACCTTCTTGGTGGTCGTGGTGCGCGATCCGGAGTCGAAGGACACCTGGGAAGCCGATCCGGTGGCGCCGTGGCCCAGCTGGCGTATCTGGCTCGCGCTGCTCGCCGGTCTGGCGGGCCTGGTGATCGGCGCGCGCGCGTTGGTGACCGGGGCGGTCGACATCGCCGCGTCGTTCGGTGTTTCGGAGCGGGTGATCGGTCTGAGCCTGGTCGCCCTCGGCACCAGCCTGCCCGAGCTCGCCACCTCCTTGGCGGCGGCGCGCAAGAAGCAAACCGATATCGTGCTCGGCAACGTCGTCGGCTCGAATATCTTCAACCTGCTGTGCATTCTCGGGATCACCGCGATGGTGCGACCGATCGCGGTGGAAAGCGGCGCCGTGCTCGACTACTGGATCATGTTGATCATCAGCGTGGTCGCGGCATCGGCGCTGGTCGCGGGTCGAAGGATCGGCCGCGGGCCGGGTATCGTGCTGCTAGCCTCCTATGTCGGCTACATGGTCTGGCTTTTCGTATAGCTCAGTCGTCGAGCGACATGCCCATGACGTGGAAGCCACCGTCGATGTAGATCGTCTCGCCGGTGATGCCACCACCGAGCGGTGAGAGCAGGAAGAGTCCGAGATTGCCGACCTCCGCCTGGGTGACGTTGCGACCCAGGGGCGACATCTCGCCGACTTTCTTGTACATCGACGTGAAACCCGGGATCGAGCGCGCGGCGATGGTTTTGACCGGACCCGCCGAGATGGCGTTGACCCGCACGCCTTTTTTGCCGAGGTCGTACGCCAGGTAGCGCACGCTCGCTTCGAGCGCGCTTTTGGCGACACCCATGACGTTGTATTTCGGCACCACTTTTTCGGCGGCGTAGTAGCTCAAGGTCACCATGGAGCTGCCTTCACGCATCAGCGGCTCGGCGGCGCGAGCCACGGTGACCAGGGAATAGGCGGAGATTTCGAGCGCGGTCACCCAATCGTCACGGGAGGTGTCGACATAGCGCCCGGTCATGGCGTCGCGGGGGGCGAAGGCGATCGAATGCACCAGGGCGTCGATCTGTCCCCAGGCGCTTTCGAGATCGCCAAAAAGATGCGCGACCTCGTCTTCCCGGGTCACATCGACCTGATAAAGCCGCACGTTCGGGATGTCCTTGGTCAGTTTCTCGAGCTCGCCACGGAGCCGCTCACCTTGGTAGCTGAAAGCCAGCTCGGCGCCAGCCACATGCAATTGCTCGGCGATCGCCCAGCCGAGACTCCGGGCGTTGGTCACACCCATGATCAGGGCGCGTTTGCCAGAAAGGTCGATTTCGGTCATGCGCCGGATCCTATCCCAGGGCTGCGCTATCATCGCTGCTTGTCGTCGATTCGTCTCGTCTTCCCCGCCCGTCAGGACTCGTTTCGATCATGGTAGCCCGCCGCCGCAAGCCACCGTTTCGGTTCGTCGCCCGCAGGGCGCTGCGTTACGCGCTGGCGCGTTCGACCGTGAGTGTGGTGTTGGCGATCCCCCTGATCGTGCTGGCGGTTCACGTCTATCGTCTCCGTCACCTGCCTTTGGACGAGCTGGTGGCACGTCAGCCGGTGTTCCTGATCGGGGCGAGCGTGATCGGCGTCGCCGCTCTGGCCTTTCGACGACAGATTCTCGATCAGGTCGATCAGCGATTCTTTCGTGAGCAATACAACGCTCGTTTGGTGCTCGAGCAGCTCGATGGCCAGGTGCGCACCGTGCGTGATCTGCGTGAGCTGGCCTCGTTGCTCGATCGCGGTATCGCCTTGGCGTTACGCCCGGAGCGGGTGAGCCTGCTGGTGCTCGATCCGACCAGCGGGCAGCTGATCGATCCCACCGGCGAGCTGCGCTCGGTCGATATCGCGTCGCGCTTGGCCACCCTCGTGCACGGTCACGAAGAGCCGCTCGAGGTCGATCTCGATGGCGAGCACGCGCCGGTGCGTCAATTGCCCGAGGTCGAGCGTCATTGGCTGGTCGACGCCCGTGCCGCGCTCTTGGTGCCGGCCTTTTCCTCGGATGGCGATCTCAATGGTCTGCTCATTCTCGGGCCACGTGAGGACAACATCGGTTTCGACAAACGCGAGCGGCGTCGTCTGACCTCGATCTGCGTCTCGACCGGGCTGGTGATCGAGCTCATGCGACTCAAGGAGCGCCCGGCGCCCGCGGGCACGGCACCGGTCGTACCCGCCGAGATCATCGACGAAGTGGTCACCGAGATCGAAAAGGCGAGGGAGTGCTTGCGTTGTGGTCGGGTCTTTCCACCCGCGGCACGGCGTTGCGCCGCCGGCGCTTGTCGCCAGCAGAAGCTCGAAAAGTCGATCGTGCCGTATGTGCTGCCCCGCAAATTCCGCTTCGAGGAACGGATCGGCACCGGTGGCATGGCGGTCGTTTATCGCGCCACCGATTTGATTCTCGGTCGCACCGTGGCGATCAAAACCCTGCCCCGTGTCTCACCCGAAGCGGCGATGCGGTTGCATCGTGAGGCGCGCACCGCGGCCAGCGTCAGTCACCCGGGACTCGCCGCGATTCACGGTATCGAGACGTGGGAAGGCATGCCGATGCTGATCCTCGAGCTGCTCGAAGGCGGCACGCTCGCCGATCGCCTCTACGATGGCCCGTTGGGGGTCGACGACATTCTGCGTACCGGTCAATCGGTGGCCTTGGCGCTCGACAAGATCCACGGCGATGGCATCCTCCATCGCGACATCAAGCCGAGCAATATCGGCTATACGGCCGATGGCACGCCCAAACTGCTCGACTTCGGCATCGCCCGAATCGCCTTCGACCTGCGTCGTGACCGCGCCATCTCTCACGTCACCACCGCCGTGCACCGCATCGGGCAACTGCCGGCGTGGGTCGGCGAGGATCACACTTCCACCGACGGTGGCGCCATGGTCGGCACGATCTCCTACCTGTCCCCCGAAGCGCTCGACGAGAGCCCACCCGCGCCCAGTTTCGATTTGTGGAGCCTGTCGGTGGTGTTGTGGGAGGCGGCCACGGGCGAGAACCTATTCGTCAGCCGTAGCGTCGTCGAATTGCTCGAGAAGATCCGCGCCGCCGACGTCCCCGATGTGCGTAGCAAGGTGCCCACCCTGCCCGTGCCGCTGGTCGATTTCTTTCGTGGTGCTTTGGCGAGAGATCCCGTGACACGTCCTCAGACCGGACGCGAGCTCCATCAGCGGCTCGAAGAGGTGAGAACGGCGCTGGGGAATTAGCCTACGTGGCGAGCGAAGAAGGCCGCGAGGGTGCCGAAGTAGCGCTCGCCACCGACCTCATGTAGATCGTTGTGGAGCGCATCCGGCACCGAGAGCCAGCTCTTCGGTTCCGCGGCGGCGGCGTAGAGGCGCTCGCCCAGCTCGTAGGGCACCGTTTCATCGGCGGTGCCGTGAATAAAGAGCTTGGGTAGCGCGAGCTCGCCCACCTTGGCGATGCTGCGGAATTGATTGCGCGCGATGAGATGCATCGGCAGCCCGGCGTAGGCGTGTTGCGATACATACCGTGCCATATCGCGAACGTCGGTAAAGCTCGACTCCACCACCAACGCCGCCGCCGGGCATCGTCGCGCCGTTTCGATCGCCACCGCGCCCCCGAGTGAGTGCCCCAAGATCACCAACGAGCGTGACGCGATGCCCCGTGTCTCGAGCAGATACGTCGCGGCCGTTTCGGCGTCGCTGTAGAGACCTTTCTCGGTGGGGCTTCCCGTGCTGCGCCCGTAACCTCGATAATCGAACGCGAAGATATCCAGACCGAGCTGGCCCAAGGCGCGAAAGACTCCTAAACGATCGGCGATCGAACCCGCGTTGCCGTGGCAATAAAGCATCACGCCACGGGCTTCCGGACGGGGGAAATACCAGCCGTGCAGCGTCACGCCGTCGAGGCCCTCGAGATACACATCCTCGAACGCCAGGCCATGGAGACTCGGGTCCCACTCACCGGTCGGATACCGGCTGGGGACAAAGAGGTGCGTGCGCTGCACCACGTTGCGAGCGATCTCGAACGCGGCCAGGCCACCCGCGAGAGCGAGGGAAGGGAGGGTCAGCCGGCGAAGCTGGTCGACCGTGTCGGTCGATCCCGGGGCGGGATGATCGTTCGGCTCGCTGTCATGGGTGGTGTCGTCGTCACGCGAATCGGGGGATGGTTGACGAGCTATGGGCATCGCGTCCTCCTTTCCAGAGAATACGACATCCCTTGTCTGAGGGCGTCGGCATCAGGCGTTTTGTGGTCAGGATTCGAGTTGCTTCCTAGTTGCCGCTTGACTTACGCTCTTATTACGCCTATATTCGGTCGCATTATGAGCGAGCACATCAAAGACGCGCATATCGAGAGTGGTCCCAAATCCAACTCATCTGGTTCCTCACGTGCCGATACGCGTCGCACCGGTACGCGGCGTTCGTATTTGACCGAGCGGCAGAAGGCGGTGCTCGACTTCATCGCCGAATACCAGCGTGAGCACGGGATCGCGCCGACCCACCGAGAGATTCGCGACCATTTCGGCTATAGCTCCTACGGCACGGTGTACAAGCACCTGCGGCTGCTCCAGGAGAAGGGCTATTTGCATCGCGATTGGAATCAGAAGCGTGGTCTGGAATTGCTGCGCACCGCGCCCGGGAGCGCGGCGCTCGAGGTGCAGTCGGAGGTGCCGTTCATGGGCTATATCGCCGCCGGCAAGCCGATCGAGGCCTTGCCCGGTGACGAGAAGCTCTCGGTTCCGACCCATCTCTTCGAAGGTCGAGCCGACAATCACTACGTGCTCCGCGTGACCGGCGATTCGATGATCGAAGAGGGCATCTACGATGGCGATTTCGTCATCGTCCTCAAGCGTGAGCGCGCCCACGCCGGTGAGATGGTGGTGGCGTTGGTGGGTCACGATGCGACCCTCAAGCGTTTTTACCCCGAGGGCGACATCATCCGACTCCAACCCGCCAACCTGCAGATGGAGCCGATCCGCGTTCCGGCACGCGATGTCACGGTGCAGGGCGTCGTGGTGGGTTTGATGCGTAAGTTCTGAGCCAGTTCGTTTCGCTCGCGTCCCCTTTGTACGCCCGTTCCAAGGCTCGCGTGTCGTAGGCTCGGGGCACGATGTCGAATTTTTCTTTCCTCGCCCGTCACGATCCGCTGCTGGCCGAAGTCGGTTTGCTCGCCGAGCGCTATGCCCTGGACGATCCCAATACCGCGTTGATCAAGTTGCGGCAGCTCGCCGAGCTTTTGGCGCAGCGTGCGGCGGCTTTGCTGGGCTTGGCGGTGGCGGACGCCGATCACGATGACAGCGAGCTCTACGATCTGATCGTGGCGTTGGAGCGCTCGGGAGCGATCGACCGTCGCGTTGCGTCGGCGTTTCATCGTCTGCGGATCACCGGCAATGAAGCGGCGCACGAGCCGGGGGAGGATACGGTGAGCGAGGCGGTCCATCATCTGAGGATCGCGCGCGAGGTGGCGATCTGGTTCGAGCGTACGTTCGGTGATCCGACGTTTCGGCCGGGTGGCTTTACCAAGCCTCGGAAGCTCGCTGGCGCGGAAGCACGACTCAAGGAGGAGCTGGCCGCGGTACACGCCACGGCGCGACGTCGACGGAAGGAAGACGAGGAGCGATTGCGCGTCGAGCAGGCGGCGCGCGCGGCGGCGGAACGGGCGCGGGACGCGGCGAGCGCGGAACGAGATGTGGCCCTCGAGCTGGCGGCCGAGATCGAAGCGCGGATGGCCCACGCGACCGCCGAGCGTGATCGTCTGCGTCGTGACGCGGCCGAGGCGTCGACCGCTCGCTTGACCCGTGCGGGTGCCGAAGCGGCGCTCCGATTCGCGCTCGACGAGGCGGAGACCCGGCTGTTGATCGATCAGCAGCTCCGCGACGCGGGGTGGCTCACCGACTCACGTCGCACAACCTGGGAGCGGGGGGCGCGTCCGACGACAGGCACGTGTCGGGCGATCGCTGACGTGCCCGCCGGTGAACACCACGCCGACTACGTGCTCTTCGACGGTACGCGACCGGTCGCGGTGATCGAGGCGAAGCGGCGCATGGACGATCTGCGCGAAGCGCTCGGTGAGGTCGTGGTGCGACGTGATGCGGTGGCGCGTGAGATCGACGCGGAGATTCCGTTCGTGTTGGCGAGCAACAGTCGGCCGTATGCCGAGGCGTGGTCTCATTTGAGCGGCGTGTGGCTCGATGATGTACGCGACGACGAGCCTCCCCGCGCGCTCGCCGACTGGCCGACACCCGACGCGCTGCGTCGTTCGCTCTGAGCGTCGCTCGTTCGGAGTGTCGTTTGCCCTGAGGGTCGTCCGATCGTGACCCCGGTTCGTGGACAGAACGCCTGCCCGGCGGCCTAGGATCGCGGCGGGTGCGTGTTATCCTCCCGCCTCATGGAGCTCAATCAGCTGCTTGCTTTTATGACCAAGCAAGGGGCGTCGGATCTGCATTTGAAGCCGACGCGTCCGCCCTTGCTGCGTCTGAATGGTCGCTTGGTGCCCCTCAAGACCGACCCGCTTCGTATGGAAGATCTGGAGCGGATGGTCGATGAGATTCTGACTCCGCCGCAGAAGAAGAAGCTCGAGGAAGCCATGTCGGTCGACCTCGGCTACGGCGTGCCCGGCGTGGCGCGTTTTCGCGGCAATATCTACATGCAGCGTGGCCATCTGGCGGCGATTTTTCGGCGGATCCCTTTCGAGGTCAAAACAGTCGAAGAGCTCGACTTGCCTGACGTCCTCATCGACATGTGCAAGATCCCGATGGGCTTGGTGCTGGTCACCGGTCCGACCGGTAGTGGCAAATCGACGACCCTGGCGGCGTTGATCAAGCACATCACGGCGACTCGACCGGTGCACATCATCACCATCGAGGATCCGATGGAGTTCCTCTTCTCGGATGCGATGGCGTCGATCTCGCAGCGTGAGCTCGGCACCGATACGGTGAGCTTCGCCGAAGCGTTGCGCAACGCGATGCGGCAGGATCCCGACGTCATCATGGTGGGTGAGATGCGTGATCCCGAGACCATCGGCACGGTCATTACCGCCGCCGAGACTGGGCATTTGGTGTTTTCGACGCTCCACACCAACAACTCGACGCAGACGGTCGACCGTATTCTCGATTCGTTCCCCGCCGATCAACAGGGTCAGATCCGCGCCCAGCTCGCCCAGGTGCTACGCGGGGTGATTTCGATGAAATTGGTGCGGCGCGTCGGTGGTGAAGGTCGGGTCGCGGCGATGGAGATCCTGCGGAATTCGCCCAAAATCGCCAAGGCGATCGAAAAGGGTCAGACCTCGGATCTTCTCGAGGAAGTCGAGACCTCGGTCAGCTACTACCGTATGCAGAGCATGAACCAATCGCTGATCGCGTTGCTCGCGCACGGTTTGATCACCCATGACGAGGCGCAGGAGCAATCACCGGATCCGGAGGATCTGTCGCTCAAGCTGCGTAAGATGTTTCCGAATCTCGAGAGCCAAGGAGAGGATGTGTCGAGCAACGACTTCGCCGAGATCGCCGCGCTCCAGGAGTTCAAGCGTCTGTACGAAGAGCAAGAAGAGAAGGTCAAGCTGCGGATCGCCGAGAAGGACGACCAGATCCAGCGCACCACGGAGCAGCTCAATGAGCGCGATCGGGTAATCCGCGAGCAGGAAGAGCTCATGACCGAGATGCGGCAGGAAGCCGAAAAGATGCGCTCCGACTATGGCCGACTGCGCGAAGAGGCGCAGCAGAAGATCGACAAGCTGATGGAGCGCATCAAGGAGCTCAAGTCGCGGATCGCGGGTGGTGGTGGCGCTCCCGCCGCCGCCGATCGGAAGTCCGGCATCTTTCGCTGATGCGCGTCGACGTCGTCCACGTCGCCGCGCTCGCCCATCTTCCTCGAGACCCCGAGACCACGGCGGTGGCAGCCGGCGAGGTCGAGCGGATGCTTCGCTTCGTTGCTTCCCTACCGGCTACCGATCCCGAAGATTCATCGCTCGAACGTCCCCCAGACAAGACAACGAGCGTCCTCGACGCCGATCGACCCGAGGCGGTCGAGACTCCCTGGCGTGAGAACGCGCCGCGATACCGTGACGATTGCTTTGTGGTGCCACGGGTCCGGCGTCCCGACGGAGAGGCTCGGTGAGCCTATGGCGCCGCTCGGGGACCGAGCTGGCCGCGGGTGTACACACGGGCGCGTGGCGCGCGCTCGACGTATTCGAATCGTGCTCGGCGCGCGCCGACGAGGTCGAGCCGACCATTCGGGCGTTCGTCGGTCGAGCCGGTGAGCGCGGATTCGATCGGGCTCTGGAGATCGATCGTCGTCGGGCGGCCGGTCAGACCTTGGGCTCGATGGCCGGTGTGCCGGTGGCGATCAAAGACAACATCGCCCGAGCCGGTGAGCGTCTCACCTGTGGTTCGCGACTTCTCGAAGACTTCGTGTCGCCGTTCTCCGCCACGGTCGTGGAACGGCTGATCGCCGCCGACGCGGTGATCTTCGGTGCGAGCAACCTCGACACATTCGGGATGGGAGCCTCGACCGAGCGATCCGTATTCGGACCGACTCACAACCCTCACGATCCCAGTCGTTCGAGCGGTGGCTCGAGCGGTGGCTCGGCGGCGGCGGTCGCCGCGGGCTGTGTTCCCGTCGCGTTGGGAAGCGATACCGGTGGTTCGGTTCGTCAGCCGGCGGCGTTTTGTGGTGTTTGGGGCCTGCGCCCGACCTGGGGGCGAGTTTCGCGATGGGGGCTCACCGCCTTTGCCTCGTCACTCGATCAAATCGGTCCGCTCGCTCGCTCGTCGAACGATCTCGCCGGGATGATGGCGGTGATCGCCGGCGCCGATCGTCATGACGCGACCTGTGTCGATCGTTCAGTGGTTGAATTCGACGGCATCGATCGACACGTCGAGCCCCGGGTGGTGGTCGTCCGCGAAAGCCTGGATGCGCTTCCGGAAACGGAGCGAGGCTGGTGGCATGAAGTGTGCTCGTCTCTCGAAGCGAGCGGTGTGGCGATCGAAGAGCGTTCAGTCGCGTCATGGCCGCTGGCGGTCGCCGCCTACCACATCGTGGCGGCGAGCGAAGCGAGTAGCAACCTGGCCCGTTTCGACGGCATCCGCTTCGGTCGACGGGTGTCGAGGGCGGGCTTTCACCACACGGTCGAGGCCAGCCGTGGTGACGGCTTGGGCGAGGAGGTGAAGCGTCGCCTGTTGCTCGGCACCTTCGCCTTGTCGGCGGACTCGCGGGAGGCCTACTACATGCGTGCCCAGAGGCTACGCGCGGTGTTGCGCGACGAGCTGCTCGATGCGCTCGGTGACGCCACCGCCGTGCTGACGCCGACGACCCGCGGTCCGGCATTCGCGCTCGGGGCGCATGATGAGGACCCGGTGGATTTGTGGCACGCTGACTCGGCGACCGCTCCCGCTTCGCTGGCGGGGCTGCCCGCACTGGCGATCCCCGTCGGTGGGGGCGCCGATGGACTGCCGCGCTCGGTACAATTAATCGGCCGGCGCTTCGACGAGGCGACGTTGCTTGTTTTGGGCGCGCACCTCGCGGCGGCCGTAACGCCCGCGCCTCGAGTCTTCTCGAGCATGGATGGAGCATCCGAACAGCCAAATGCCGACATTGCGTTCTGACACGACAGCGGGTACACGGGCCGTGTGGCGATGGATCATCGCCCCGGGCTGGTTCGTCATCACGTGGCTCGTGATCGTGCTCGGTGGCGCGCCGGCGACGGCCGAGCAGCGTGTGGTGATCACCGACGATCAGGCGGCCGTGTTCACCGATGACGCGACCCTGGCCCTCGAGGCGAAGCCGTTGCGTGGCGAGGGCCTGCTGGCCTTTTCGCGTCGGTTGACGGACAGCGCGAGCTATGCCGATGTGATCGCGGCGGCGAATGGCGGCGCCCGAGCCTTGCGTCGAGGGGTGTTCTACCGCGTTCCCTTCGACGTGCTCACCGAGGCCAACAAGACCAAGGTGCTGCGATCGGTCTTTCCCGAGGATCAGCCACGTTTCGCGGGTTGGGAGCACGTCATCACCGCCGAGACGATCGGTGCCGGGCTGTGGCGTTTATCCGAGTGGTTCACGGGTGATCCAGATCATTGGGCTGCCTTGCGTGACGACAACAACCTCCCCGACGACACCTTGAGGCCGGGGCAGCGACTGCTCATCCGTCGCGAGCTGCTCGTACCCGGCTTGCGTGCGACGCTGCCGATCTCGGCGCCCGCCGCCGATGATCTGGAATACAAGGTGGTCGACCGTTCACCTTTCGCGGTCTATCGACTCCGTCAAGGCGAGGCGCTGTATTCGTCGGTGGTGGTGCGTTTCACTGGTCGTCTCTTCGCCGAGGACGTCAACGCGTTGGCCAACGAGCTGGCGGCTATGAACGGCATTCCGGACGTCACGGATATCGCGATCGGTGAGGAAATCCGGATTCCGCTCGATCTTCTGTCGGAGGAGTACTTGCCGGCCGGTGATCCACGGCGACAGCGGTACGAGCAAGGTCTGGCCGACAGTGAGCAGTTCAGCAATACGGTCGCGGTGACCCGTCTCGAGGGCGTCACGGTGATTCTCGATCCGGGTCACGGAGGCAGCGACCCGGGGGCCAGTCCGTTCGGCGTGTGGGAAAGCACCTATGTCTACGACATCGCGCTCCGTGCCCGTAAGCTCCTCGAGGAAGAATCGGCGGCGATCGTTCGGATGACGACCCGCGACGGTGACAGCTTCCGATTGCTCGACCGTGACGTGCTGCCTCATTCACAGCGTCATGTCGTGCTCACCACGCCGCCCTATTTGATTCGTGACGCCAAGGCCAATGTCCACCTGCGGTGGTATCTGGCCAACAGCATCTACCGTCAAGCCTTGACCAATCAGGGCGACGAAAAGAAGGTGGTCTTCATCTCGATTCATGCCGACGCCTTGCATTCGTCGGTGCGCGGCGCCATGGCCTACGTGCCGTCGGCATCCCTGACCCAGGGTGATTTTGGCAAACGCGGTCGGGTCTACGATCGCCGGGCCGAAGTTCGGGAGCAGCGGACGGTGAGTTACTCCTGGACCGAGCGGACGAGAAGTGAAGGCTTGTCGCGTGATCTCGCGGGCGAGATCATCGACAGCTTCCGCGCTCGTAAGCTCGCCGTGCACCACAACAAACCGATTCGTGACCGCATCATCCGTAGCCGTCGGTCACGTCCTTTCGTACCCGCCGTGATGCGCTACAACGCGGTGCCCGCGAAGACCCTGATCGAGGTGGCCAACCTCAACAACGACAAAGATCGCCGTTTGATCCAAGAGCGAGGGTTTCGCGATCAGGTGGCGCGCGCGATCGTCGATGGCATTCTTCGCTACTACGGTCAGAGCACGCTCGATGGTCCCGGCGACCAGACCGTGGCGCGTTAGGGCTCGACCGACACCATGGGAACTCGACGTGCGTGGTTGGAGTCGAATAGATTGTGTGACAAAAGCCCGCGTTTCTCACCAAACGTCGCAGCGAGGCGCGGAAACGTGCGTGAGATCTGGGCAGCGCAGGGATGAGCGACCGGAGGCGTACCCCAAGGTACGTCGAGGTAGCGAAGAGCGAGCACGCCCAGAGATTGCGTGCGTTTCCGAGCCGCAGTCGGCGGGCTGGTGAGAATGCGGGCTAACGGAGGATGGACGTGGAGGCGATCTCGGTGCCGTTGACCGGTTCCAATCCGGATCTCGACTTGGTCGAGCGGCATCGCTATGGCGACGAGGAAGCGTTCGCCGAGCTCTATGAGCGCTTCGCGCCGATGGTCTACAACCTCGCGCTTCGTCTCGCCGGCGACGCCACCTACGCCGAGGATCTGTCACAAGAGGTCTTTCTTCGCATCCATCGTCACCTGAGCCGATTCAACGGTCGCTCGGCGCTCAAAACATGGGTGTACCGAGTCGCGATCAATCATTGCCGAAGCCGCCTCAGTCGCCGCAAGCGAGCGGCGCAACCCCTTTGGGAGGATGACGAGGAACGTGGCGTGCAGCTCACCGACGAGCGTCGCGATCCAGAATCACGCGCGCTGGCGACCGATTCGAGCCGACAGGTGGCGGCGGCGCTCGCCGAGGTGAAACCGAAATTTCGCGAGGCGGTGGTGCTACGCGATCTCGAGGGCTTGAGCTACGACGAGATCGCCCAGGTGCTCGGCGTGCGAATCGGTACGGTGCGATCACGGATTGCCCGGGGTCGTGACCAGCTACGCACGGTGTTGGAGCGATCATGAGCCAAGATACGACGTTCGACGACATGTCGACTCTCGACCGCAAAATGGTGGAGCGATTGTCGGCCTATATCGATGGCGAGCTCCCTCAGGCCGAACAGGACGAGCTGGAGAATCGTCTGGCCACCGACGAGGCGCTGCGTGGGCGTCTGGCGTCGATGCGCAAGGTGGTCGGGAGTCTGCAGCATCTCGAACGGGCGGCCCCGCCTCCTCTACTCGGGGAGCAGGTCGCGCGTCATATTCGGCTCGACGAGCGCCGCACGACGCTTTTCGATCGCATCCAGGAGGCGGCACCGCTCGGTCAGCCGTCACCGCTCATGGCGCTTCTCGGCGTGGTGCTCGCGCTGGCGATCTTCATCTACATGCTGTCGGTGGTCAACGCGCGTCGTCAGGAGCAGCCGACGCTACCGATCGTCTTCGAGCACGAGTCGATGATCGTCGCGCCGGATCTCGACGCCGAGCAGGAACGGGTGGTCGAGCTGATGCGTCTCCGTTGGATCGACGGCGCGTGGCGGGAAGCGGGTCTCGGGCTGGCCGATCCGACTACCGTGCTGTCGATGCGATCGCCGGAGGCCGCCGATTTGGTGGCGTCGGTGCCCGATCTCGAGCCGCTTCTCACCTTCGAGCAACCCGTGATGATCCGCTTGCGATCCCAGGTCGTACGCTTCGAACCCGCGCCTCCTCCTTAGCCGACGGCACGCGGCGGTAAGATGAGTAGATGGCCGTCTTGCCACAGACCGCCGATCTGGCGGAAAAACGCCGCATCCTCCAACTCGAGACGCTCCATGACCTGGCGCTCGCGCTGCACGCGCATCGGCCAGAGGAGCAGCTGGTCGAGGAGCTCCTGCAGCAGGTGTGCGCGGTGCTCGACCCCGCGGCGGCGTTCGCGGTAACCCGTGATCCATGGGGTGGGCCGCTCGCGACGACCCTGGTCGGTTGGCGCGGTCGACCGCCGGACGGAAAGACCTTGCTCGCTCTACCGCTGTGGCGTGAGCTGGTCGCCGAAGGCGGTCCGGTGTTGCACCGTGACGGTGAGCTCGCCGGTCGGCCGTATCGCGAGCTTCTCGCCTCGCCGCTGGCATGCCGAGGTGTGTTCCTCGGCTATTTCGTTCTGCTCGACAAAGAATCCCGTGACGAGACGGCACGTGGTTTTTCCACCGGCGATCGACGTTTTCTCGATTCGGTCGCGGCGTTGGGGGGCGTGGCGCTCGATAGTGCTCGTCAGCTGGCGGCCCTCGAGGATCAGCGCGAACGCCTGACGGAGGAGAACAAGGCGCTTCGTGGTCGCCTCTTCGACTCGGTCGAGGGGCCTCGCATCATCGCCCACGCGCCGGTCATGCGGCAGGCCCTCGAAATGGTCGAGCGTGTCGCGCCACGCAGCGTGAATATGTTGATTCGGGGCGAGAGCGGTACCGGTAAAGAGTTGATCGCCAAGCTCGCCCACATGCTGTCGGGACGTGAAGGCGCGTTGATCGCGATCAACTGTGCCGCGCTGCCCGAGAGCCTTTTGGAGAGTGAGCTCTTCGGTATCGAAGGTGGTGTCGCGACCGGCGTGCAGGCGCGTCGAGGGAAGTTCGAGCTGGCGCATCGCGGCACCCTCTTTCTCGACGAGATCGGCGATCTCCATTTGCCGCTCCAGGTCAAATTGCTACGTGCTCTGCAAGAACGCGAGGTCACTCGTGTCGGCGGGCACAAAAGCGTCCCGGTGGATGTCCGGGTGGTCGCGGCGACGCACCGTAGCCTGGAGTCGATGGTCGAGGCGGGTGAGTTTCGTGGCGATCTCTACTACCGGCTCAAGGGTGTCGATGTCGAGCTGCCTCCACTCCGCCAGCGAAGGCAGGATATTCCCTATTTGGTGCGTCACTTCACAGAGGCGTTCTGCGATCGAGAAGGGCTCGAGCCGCCTGGTTTTTCACCCGATGCGCTTTCCTTGCTGCTCGCTCACGACTACCCGGGCAACGTCCGCGAGCTGCAGAATCTGGTCGAGAGCGCGGTGTCGTTGGCCGAAACCGAAGTCGATGGGGCCCTCGTGCGTAGTCTGGTCGGTGGCCCGGGCGATAGCGATGGCGATGCCGCGCTCGATCTGCAGACGGTCGAGAAGCGACATATCGAGCGTGTCTTGCGGCTCGCGGAAGGAAATAAGAGCGCCGCGGCGCGCATGCTGGGAATCGATCGACGCACCCTACAGCGCAAGGGATACTAATCGCGACGATATGTCGCACATGGGGCAAAGTGTCGCATTTTGGTTAAATGCTTGTAGATATTGGCTTCTGGGCGAACGTGTTGGATGTATCTGAGATGTGTGGGACAGAATGTCGCGACTGGCGCGTGGCGAGTGATGTTGGGGGCAGATCCGTCAAGAATCGCTCAAGTGACTTGCTTACTAAGATTTAGCGGGAAATTCCAGGGATGAGGTCGAAGTTGGCAGCAACCTTGCTCTATAGGGGAAGTGCGAACCTTGAGGAGGTTGCTCATGCTAGAATCAACTCGTAAATACGCTGTCGCCTTGCCGAAGGTCTCACCGCAGGTAGCGCTGTCGGCTGGAACGATCGGTAGCTTCGCTTGGCTGTTGCTTCAGAACCAGATCCACCCGATTGTCGTGTACCTACTTCAGGTTTACCTCACTTTCTGACTGGACGTGAAATGGGTCGCGAGGACCAGGTGACGCCCGGATCGCCGAATACGGTGATGCCGGAGATCGTACTCACGCTACCGATGCTCTCTGACATGGAGCTGACGGCGGGGAAAACGGCTTCGGCAATGGGCGAGCACATTCGGATGAGTCCGGATAAGATCGACGAGATCCGGATGGCGGTGATCGAGGCGTGCATCAACGCCTTCGAGCACAGCCATGCCGACGACGGCAGGGTCTCGATCGGCTTCAAGGTCCTCGATCGCGACGGCGAGCCCACGGGCTTGGAAGTCACGGTTCGAGATCGTGGCGTCGGTTTTCGACCCGACAAGGTGGCGACACCCGACATCGGGCAGAAGCTGCAAGCAAAAAGTAAGCGAGGTTGGGGGCTGCAGATCATCCACGGGTTGATGGACGAAGTCGTAATCGAGTCGGACACCACCGGGACCTCCATCGTCATGCGCAAGATGTTGTGAAAGGCTCGAAAAGGCGATGACAGAAAGCTTGAAACTCACGGTCGACAAACGGGATGGCCTCGCGATCATCCACACCGAGGGTTACATCAACAACCAGGGCGGCGAAGAGATCGCGCGGGTCGCTTACGAGCAAATCGACCAGGGTCAAAAGAGACTCCTGCTCAATCTAGCTGGCACCAAGATCGTCAACTCGATCGGTATTTCGATCCTCATCGAGCTGATCGAGAAGATGCTCGAGATCGACGGCAAGCTCGCGTTCTGCTGCCTGACCCCTACGATCGAGAAGACCTTCCACATCATGGGCCTCGCCCAATACGCCGGAATGTACAGCGACGAGGAGAGCGCGGTCGCTGAGATGACCGCCTGACTCCGGTGACGACGCTCGCCACGACGTCTTGGCGCCGACTCTTCACCCTTGATCACGGCGATCGCCAAGCTCTGATCCGCACCGAGCTCGAAGCATGGTGCGGCGCGCACGGCGTTGTGGGCGCCGCGCTCTACAGCGTCACCACCGACGGCTTCGTGCGCTTGGCGACGAGTGGCGACGTCGAACCTCCCAGTCGGGTCGAAGCTTTGCCTCTCGACGGCTGGCACGCCCTCGAGCTTCCCGACGGATTCCTCTTGGTCGAAGCCGGGCAGACGCTGCCCGAAGCAGACACCGGTCTGATTCTCCTGGCCGCCGCGGCCCGCATCAACGTGCTCAAGCGTGAGATCCGGGAGCATACGTTCCAGGCCAGCTTTCGTGGCGTCGAGCTCGAATCGCTATACGAAATCGGCTTGGCGATCGGCAATACCCTCGATCTCGACGAGCTCGGCGAGGAGGTGCTGCTACGCGCCGTCTCGTTGCTCGATGCGCGTCGTGGTGCTCTCTACCTGATCAGCGACGATCACTATCGTCTGATTCGCGCGATCGGCGGCGCGGCTCAGGAAGAAGTCGTGGTGAGCGATGCGGGTATCGCGCTCGTGCTCGATCGCGAGGTGTCGGTCGAGATGGTGGGCGAAGCGGGCGAAATGCTCGGTCTCTTGCTCCCCGGCGCGACCCATATGTTGGCCGTACCGGTGGCGGTCGAAGGCACCAATCGTGGTCTCCTGATCGTCGCCGACAAAGAGAGCCGCTACGGTGTCGGGCCCTTTCCGGAGAGTGATCGTCGAACGCTCGCCCTGTTCGCCAATCAGGCGGCGATCGCCCTCGAGAACGCTCGTTTGCACCGCCTCGCGCTCGAAAAAGAGCGGCTCGAGCGCGAAATGGAGTTGGCGGCCGAGATTCAGCAGCAGATCCTGCCCAAGTCGACCCCCGATATCGCCGGCTACGAGGTCCTGGGGTGGAATCGACCGGCGCGACAAGCCGGTGGCGACTATTTCGATGTCTTCTCGTTGGCGGCCGACCACTGGGGCTTGGTGGTCGGTGACGTTACCGGCAAGGGTCTTCCCGCGGCCATGATGGTGTCGACG
>JBCDBH010000031.1:0-27749 GCA_039184055.1 Acidobacteriota bacterium | reverse complement strand
CGCGAGCGGTGACCGCCGAGCGTCGGATGATGGTCGACGTGCTCGCCGAGCTCGACGACGCACAGCGGGTCTTGCTCGTCGAACGTTTTCCGCGTCTCCTCGAGCGACCCTGGTACACGACCATCGAGCCCGGGCGGAAAGGCCCAGGTACGCGTCGTCGTTCCGCGGTTGACCGGTCGCCTACCGATCAGTAGGCTGCCGCTCGATGAGGCCCAAAGGCAATTTCCATGGCTGAGACCGATCCCGACGTCCTGCTCGGACAGCTCGCGATCCACTACAAGCTCCTCGACAAGGCTCAGGTCGGTGCCGCGCTTCGCGCGTATCGCGAGACGCCGGGCGCCGGGGCGTTCGCCGATTTCTTGTCGAGCGCCGGGTATCTCGACGCGAATACGGTCAAGCGTCTCGTCGCGGCGCGTGATCAATACGCCGCCAAGCAGCGCGGACGGGTGAGTCGCGCGGTCCAAGCACCGCCGCCGCCGGCCGCGCCTGTGCCGGCCGCGCCGCAAGCCACGGCTCCTGAGCCGCCGGCCGCGCCTGTGCCGGCCGCGTCGACCACCCCCGCTCCGACGCCTCCGGCTCCAGCCGCCGCTCCGGCTCGCGTCGCGGTGGCGGCGCCCGGGTCGGGGACCGAGCTGACGGCGCTGTTGGAACAGACCATCGCCCGGCGCGCCAGCGATCTCCACGTCCACAGCGGCGCGCCGTTGATGATGCGACGCGATGGCGACATGGAGGCGATCGCCGATCAGCCACTCGCCGCCGAGGAGGCCGAGCGACTGATCGATGCGATCTTGACCCCCGAGCAACGCAACGCGCTCGCCGAGGGGTTGCAGATCGACTTTTCGTATTCCATTCCCGGCGTCGGTCGGTTTCGTGCCAATGCCTACCGTCAGCAGCGTGGTCTCGACGCGGTGTTTCGCGCCATTCCGGACCAGCCTCCGACCATCGAGAGTCTCGGCCTACCCGCCGACCTCGAGCGTCTCGGCGCCTATCATCAGGGCATGGTGTTGTTCACCGGGCCGGCGGGCTGTGGCAAATCCTCGACTATGGCGGCGATGGTCGATCTGGTCAACAACGACCGTCCCGATCACATCCTCACCGTCGAAGAGCCGATCGAGTATGTCTTCGAATCACGCCAGTGCGTGGTCAATCAGCGTGAGGTCGGGCCGCATACCGAGTCGTTTCCCCGCGCGCTACGCGCCGCCTTGCGCGAGGATCCGGACATCATCGTGATCGGCGAGCTGCGCGACCTCGAGACGATTTCCCTGGCGCTCACCGCCGCTGAAACCGGCCATTTGGTGATGGGCACCCTGCACACCTCGAGCGCGATCCGCACCATCAATCGTCTGCTCGGTGTGTTCCCACCGGCCCAACAGGCGCAGATCCGCACCATGGTGTCCGAGTCGTTGCGGGCGGTGGTGTCGCAGCGTTTGGTGCGACGCAAGGACGGCAACGGACGGGTGCCGGCGCTCGAGATCCTGATCAACAACAAGGCGGTGGGCAATCTGATCCGCGACAACCGCACCTTTCAGATCTACTCGGCGATGCAGACCGGCCAATCACACGGCATGATCTTGCTCGACGCCTCGCTCCAGGCCTTGGTCAAGAGCGGTGAGGTGTCGGTGGAGGAAGCTCGCCGACACGCCGAAGATCCCAAGAAGATCAACTAGACGATCAACTCGAGCGAGGGTGGACGTGGCGCGAATCGATCAGCTTTTCCGGTATTTGAAGGAAAACAAGGGCTCGGATCTCCATCTCGCCGCGTCGTTGGTGCCCCGCGTGCGGGTACACGGTGGTCTGCGCGACATCCCGGGTTGGCAAGCGCTCGATCACGACGAGCTGATGGCGATGCTCGAGGAGATCGCCGATCCGGATCAGTGGCGCGAATACACCGAAACCAGCGACCTCGACTTCGCCTACGGTCTCGAGGGCGTGGCGCGGTTCCGCTGCAACTTCCTACGGCAGGAGAACGGCGCGGCGGCGGTGTTTCGCATCATCCCCGAGAAGATCCTCACCTGTGAGGATCTCGGCATGCCCGACGCGATCACGAATCTGGCCGATCTCGAGAGCGGGCTGGCGCTAATCACCGGTCCCACCGGCTCGGGTAAATCGACCACCCTGGCGGCGGTCATCGATCGCATCAACCGGCGCTATCGCAAGCACATCGTCACCATCGAGGATCCGGTCGAATTCGTCCATCCCAACCGTCAATGCGTGCTCTCGCAACGCGAGGTGGGGCACGACGCCCGAAGCTTCGCCGCCGCGCTACGCTCGGTGGTGCGGCAAGACGCCGACGTCGTGTTGGTGGGTGAGATGCGCGACCTCGAGACCATCGCGCTGGCGATCACTGCCGCCGAGATGGGCTCCCTGGTATTCGGCACCCTGCACACCAATAGCGCGGCGAAGACGATCGATCGCCTGGTCGACGCCTTCCCGGCCGATCAGCAATCGCAGATTCGCACCACCCTGGCCGAGTCGATCGCCGCGATCATTTCGCAACAGCTGCTCAAACGCGCCGACAAGGACGGCCGCGTGGCGGCCCACGAGATCTTGCTGAAGACTTCGGGTTTGCCGAACATCATTCGCGAAGGCAATACGCCGCTGCTCACCTCGATCATTCAAGGCGGTCGCGCGATCGGTATGCAGACCATGGACGAATGCCTGGCGCGGCTCTTGGACGAAGGCAAAATCACCGCGCGCGCCGCCTACATGAAAGCGATCGACAAGGCTCGTTTCGAAGCCCAGGCGAAGAAAGAAAGCGAAGCCGAGGACGCGCAACACTGACGCGCGACACCGAGGGCGACCGAGTCCGGGCGTGCGCTCCAGACCCAGGGGCCTCGAAGCTCCCATCACACGTACGAGAGGACCCTCACCATGACTACGATCATCCGTCTCATCCTGGCCGCGGCGTTGCTCACCGCCTTCGGTTGCGCCCCGGCTCCGACACCCGAGAGTGACGCGACCGACAACGAGCCTGCCGTGAGCGACGGCGAAACCATCGAGGACCGCTTGGCCAAATACACCGAGTTCACCCTGACCACCGATCTCAGCGAGCTCAGCGACGCCGAACGCCAGATGATCTCCGTGCTGATCGAAGCGGCGCGTGAGATGGACGCGGTGTTCTGGCAACAGGCGTATGGAGACCGTGACGAGCTCCTGGCCGGGATCGAAGACGAGGCCGTGGCCCGATTCGTCGAGATCAACTACGGTCCCTGGGACCGCTTGGCGGGTGACGAGCCGTTCGTCGACGGTGTCGACGCCAAGCCGAAAGGCGCCAACTTCTATCCGGCCGACGTCACCAAAGAGGAAGTCGAAGCCGCCGCCACCGACCATCCGGCGCTGCTCGATCTCTACACGCTGGTGCGGCGTGACGACAACGGCGACCTGAGCGCCGTGCCGTACCACGAGGCCTACGCCGAGCATCACCAGCGCGCTTCCGAGCTTCTGACCCGCGCCGCCGCGCTCGCCGAGGACGAAGGCCTGAAGCGCTATCTCGAGCTCCGCGCCCAGGCCCTGCTCGACGACGACTACCTGGCCAGCGACATGGCGTGGATGGACATGAAGACCAACGGTATCGACGTCGTCATCGGTCCGATCGAGGTCTACGAGGATCAGCTCTTCGGCAACAAAGCCGGGCACGAGGCCTATGTGCTGGTGAAGGATCGCGCGTGGAGTGATCGTCTGTCGCGCTATGCCGCCTTGCTGCCGCGTCTCCAGGAGAACCTGCCGGTACCCGAGGCGTACCGCAGTGAGACTCCGGGCTCGGATGCCGATCTCAACGCCTACGACGCGGTGTATTACGCCGGGCACTCCAACGCCGGCTCGAAGACGATCGCCATCAATCTGCCCAACGATGAGCGGGTGCAGCTCGAAAAGGGCACCCGCCGCTTGCAGCTCAAGAACGCGATGCGCGCCAAATTCGACAAGATCCTGGTGCCGATCGCCGACGTGTTGCTCGATGCCGATCAACGCCAGCACATCACCTTCGACGCGTTCTTCGAGAACACCATGTTCCACGAGGTGGCGCACGGCTTGGGCATCAAGAATCTGGTGTCGGGTGAGGGTACGGTGCGTGAGGCGCTCGCCGAGCACGGCTCGGCGATCGAAGAAGGCAAGGCCGATGTGCTCGGGCTCTACATGGTCACCCAGCTCGCCGAGTGGGGCGAGCTCGAGGATCCGGGCCTGACCGACAACTACATCACCTTCATGACCAGCATCTTCCGCTCGATCCGTTTCGGCAGCTCGAGCGCCCACGGGATCGCCAACCTGATCCGCTTCAACTACTTCCTCGAGCTCGGCGCGTTCAGCCGTGACGACGCCACCGGCACCTACCGGGTCGACGAGGCGGGTCTGCTCGCCGCGGCGAACTCGCTATCGGAGCGCATCCTGCGTTTGCAGGGTGACGGTGACTACCAGGCGGTGGCCGATTTCGTGGCCACCTACGGTCGACGAGGCGAGCAGCTCGAAGCCGATCTGGCGCGTCTCACCGAGGCTGGAATTCCGGTGGATATCGTTTTCGAGCAAGGCGAAACGGTGCTCGGATTGGAGCCCTGATCGGCGCCCTTTCCCACCGTTCCGTCGCTCGATTCTCCCCGGTTAAAACGCCCGGGTCCCCTCCGGGCGTTTTCTCTCTGATCGGGGAGAGAAGTCCTGACGGTTCCCTGACACCCGAGTGAGACCGTGATGTCACGATCGGTCGAAGTTTCAGGACAGCACGCCAGGCACATGGGCTCCTTTCATCGATCGACCGGATGCTGACAAGGCCTGGCGATGCACCCGACCACCAAGAACGTGTGGTGTCGACGCGTCGCACAACCCCCATCGCGACGCGCAGCACCAGCCGAAACGCGTTCTCGTCGGTACTCATCGGCGCTGGACACCGCCACCGTCCTCGACTCCGAATCCTTGACCGAAGCCGATCTCGGGATGGCCATGATCATCGTGGCTCGTCTTCGTTCCTGGAGGAGGAAGCATGAACATCAAAGCTCACATGGCCCGCATCGTCGCGATGCTCGCCGTGCTCATGCTCTGTCTCGCCGCCGTTCCCGCGACGGCCGAGCTCGAGCACTGCGCCACGGCTTCCGTGAACGACGTCTACGGCAGCTTCAAAGACAATACGGTTCTCTATCTGCCGGGAATCGGTGAGGACTACCACTTCACGCCGGCCGCCGGTATCTTCATCGAGCGGCCCGACGGCACCGCCAGCCTCACCGGCACGGTGCGCGACGTCAATGATCCCTCGAACGCTTTCGAGGTCAACGTCCAGCTTTCCGGCTACACCACCGTGCCCGAGCCGGGCAACCCGTACATCACGCTCGACCCGAGCGCGTACGCGGTCAACGGCGGGCCGGTCGATACCAACACCTGGCATTACTACCGCTTCTTCGACCACGCGGTGCTCACCGGTATCGACGGCAACGCCGGCGCCATCGTCGAGCTGTCGCGTCGTGGCGGTGCCTGGCAGGTCGGCAACGGCGCCAACAACCACAACATCAACTTCGGTGTCGCCTCCTGGATCACCTGGTTCGTCGTCCAGCAGCCCGACAACGGTGCGTTCGTGGCGGCGGGTGAAGGTGAGATCTTTCTCGATCTCGGTCAGTGCGACGAATATTGCGTCGAATCCGCCGAGGTCGATCCGGTGCTCCACGGCGGCAGCGGCGGTCACTCGTTCTGGCTGCCGG
The DNA here is from genome assembly GCA_039184055.1 of Acidobacteriota bacterium. Lineage (GTDB taxonomy): Bacteria > Acidobacteriota > Thermoanaerobaculia > Multivoradales > J023 > JBCDBH01. The sequence goes on along the minus strand of JBCDBH010000031.1, from coordinate 22,071 downwards.
GGATCGGCAAGGACTTCGTGTTCCTTCCCGAGCCGGGCATCTTCACCGAGAGCCCCGACGGCACCGCGCGGATCACCGGTTCGCTGATCCGCAAGTCGAACCCCAACGAGGGTTTCGAGGTCGACGTGCAGATCGGTGGCTACACCACCAGCGCGCCGGCCGGAAGCCCCAAGAAAGAGCTGCGCAACAGCGCCTACGTCGACAACGGTGGTCCGATCGACCCGTCGACCTGGTGGTACTACACCGAGGTCGAGGGCACGCTGACCGGCACCGGCGAGCTGGGCGGCGCGGTGGTCGACATCACCCGTCGTGGTCCCGCTCTCCAGGTCGGTGACGGCGCCAACAACAAGAACGGCAACTTCGGTCTGTCGACCTGGTTCGATTACACCGTGACGCAACAGCCGACCCACGGTCGCACCCTGCAGAGCTCGGGTGTCGGCGACATCAACATCGACCTCGGCTTCTGTGTCGAGGTGGTGGCCGACTGGTGTCCGGCGCCGGCGCTCTACGACGGCTGGAGCAACAGCGCCAACCACGCCGTGACCCTGCCGGGGATCGCCAAGGACATGTTCATCGTCGAAGGCACCGAGCTCTTCGTCGAGCTGTCGGACGGCACGGCGCGGTTCATCGCCACCGTCTACGACGTGCTCGATCCGAACAACCTCTTGGTGCTCGACGTGATCTTCGAGGGCTACACCACCACGCCGCCACCCGGTAGCCCGAAGCGGCAGCTGCCATCGTCGGCGTATGTCGACAACGGTGGTCCGGTCGATCCGTCGACCTGGTGGTACTACACCAACTTCTACGGCACGGCGACCGGCGCGGGCAATTTCGCCGGCGCGGTGGTGCGGATCGACGACACCGGCCCGGCCTTCCAGGTGGGTGTCGGCGCTAGCAACAAGACGGTCGCCTTCGGCGCCTCGGGCTGGATCGATTACACCGTGCTCGAGCAGCCCGACAGCGGTAGCTTCCCGTCGTCGGGTACCGGTGACTTCAACATGAACCTCGGGTGCCCCGAGCCGGAACGCGCCACCATCGGTGATTTCGTCTGGCACGACGAGGACAACGATGGCGTCCAGGATCTCGACGAGGTCGGGATCGAAGGCGTCACAGTCGAGCTGCTCTTCGGTGGCTCGGTGGTCGACACCACGGTCACCAATCCGGGTGGTCTCTACACCTTCGACGTCGCCCCGGGTCTCTACACCGTGCGGGTCGATCCGAGCACCCTCGGTGCGTTCACCATCGCGACCTACGACCTCGATGGCATTCTCACCACCCACGAGACACAAGTCAGCGTCGGCGCGGGGCTGAGCAATCTCGAGGCCGACTTCGGCTACCGCAGCGTCGGTGCCGGGCCGCTGCCGCCGGCCAACGGCGAATGTCGTCCCGATGATTTCGGTGACGGCACGCTCGACACTAGCTGGGGCTTCGCGTTCCTCGGTAACGCCGATCAAGGCGGGGTCGTCGAAAGCGGGGGTCAGCTCCTGGTCACCGGTGACGGCACGACCTTCTATACCGGTGACGACACCGGTGCCTTCGCTTACCAGACGGTGGACGGCGACTTCCGTGCCGAGATCCAGCTCGATGGCTTCCCGGTCGACGCGGGTGGTAGCTGGCGCAAAGCCGGTCTGACCGTCCGTCTCGGGGATTCGGGTTCGCGGCCGCCACGCATCTCGGTGCAGGTGGTGTCGAACAACCCGGCCACCGGTCGTCCGTCGCTGCAGTTCACCTATCGCGATGCCGATGGCGCTACCGGTCGACTGGTGGCGGGTGAGATCCGCGACTTTGTGCCGGTGCCGATCAAGCTCGCTATCGAGCGGCGTGGCACAACCTTCACGGTGAGCTACTCGACCGACGGTGGCAACAGCTGGATCATCCCGACCACGACCGGCGCCGCCCAGGGTGTCGTCGACATTCCGAACCTGGCCGGTGAAGTGCTGGTCGGTCCGAACGTCGTCGCGTACAGCTCGTCGACCACGCTCACCGCGGCGTTCGACGATTTCGAGATCTGCCAGCCCGACGACACGACGCCGCCCGATCCGCCGAACGTCCCGTGCGTACCGGGTGCGCCGCTCGACGTCATCTATCTGCTCGACGTCTCGGGTTCGATGACCGCCGCCTATCCGGGCGCCGGAAGCAAGCTCGACGCCGCGACCCAGGCGCTCTATCGCCTCAACATGTCGCTCGAGATGCGTCCGGGTGTGCGCGCCGCGCTGCTGACCTTCGCCGGGTTCCGCAACGTGCCGCAGAACCTGGCGCAGTCGACCGACGTGGTGTCGTCGCTGTCGACCGATTTCGCCGGTCTCGACGCCCTGCTCATGGGGCTCGACACGGGTGATATCGACATCAACAGCACCACGCCGACCGCGCTCGCGCTGCGCGAGACGCTCAACTACCTGGTCGACGACGGTGATCCGGCGAACGCTCCGGTGGTCATCCTGGTCACCGACGGCGTGCCCAACATCGATCTGCTCGGTCAGGGCCCCGACGCTTACGACCTCGAAGAAGTGCAGGATCTGTCGCTCTTCGACAGCGGTGGCGACTTCCTGCCTTCGGGTCTGGTCGCCTGGTTGGGCAACTACAACGGTGATCTGAACGTCTACGACGGTCAGGTGCTGGCCGACTCGATGACGCAGATCGAGGCGCTCGAGAACGCCTTGCCGGCAGCGCGGATCTTCGGTGTCGCGCTCCAGGGTGACGGTGTCTTCCTCGGCACCTTCAACGAGGATCTGCTGCAATACGCCGCGTTCTACAGCGGTGGCGTGTCCTACAGCGCCACCGATGCCGCCGGCTTGCTCGCCGCCATGGACGATCTCTTGCTCGAGATCGATTGTGGCGAGGGCGCGCGGGGCTCGATCGGTGATCGGGTGTGGAACGACGCCGACGGTGACGGCGTGCAGGACCCGGGTGAGCAAGGCCTCTCAGGGGTCGGTCTCACGCTCGAAGACGAGCTCGGCAACGTGGTCGCCAACCTGACCACGGGCCCCGACGGCTTCTACCTCTTCGACGATCTCCTGCCGGGGATCTACACCGTGCGGGTGAACACCGCCGATCTCGCCGCCTATCCGGATCAGACCTACGACTTCGATGGTCTCGGTACGCCCGACGCGGCCACCGTCGAGCTCGGCTTCTTCGACGAGAACCTCGAGCTGGACTTCGGCTACATGGCCATGCCAGCGGTGGTCGATCCGGATCCGGGCACCCGCTGTGAGCTCGACGACTTCGAGGACGGCACGCTCGATCCGGCCTGGCAGGGCGCGGCGATCGGTGATGCCGATCAGGGCTCGTTCAGCGAGTCGAACGGTCGTCTGCTCCTGACCACCGACGGCAGCTCGCTCTATACCGGTGACGACGATGGCTTCTTCGCCTATCAGACGATCACCGCGAGCAACCTGCGCGCCGAGGTCGACATCGTCCGCTTCCCGGTCGACGCGGGTGGCACCTTCCGCAAGGCGGGTTTGATGATCCGTGGCGGCTTGGCCGACGACGCGCCGCGTCTCACCGTGCAGCTCGTGCCACATCACCCCTTGAACGGTGGTGAGAGCTCGGCGCTGCAATTCTCCTTTCGCAACGCGGCGGGAGCGGGTGGTCAGGTGTGGGCGAGCGTGATCTACGGCATCGACGCCCCGGTGCGCGTCGCGATCGAGAAGCGGGGCGACGTCTATCGTCCGCTCTACTCGCTCGATAGCGGCGCCACCTGGATCGAGGTCGACGCCGGTGGCGCCGCCGGCATCGCCAACGTCGCCATGGGTGACACGGTGCTGGTCGGCGTCATGGGTGCGTCCTACGACGCCGACACCACGCTCACCGCCGAGTTCGACAACTTCGTGGTGTGCGAGCCGGATACCACCACCCCGACGGATCCGAATCCGCCGGTGTGTGATCCGGAGACCCCCCTCGAGGTCGTCTTCCTGCTCGACATGTCGGGCTCGATGACCGCCGACTTCCCGGGTGCGAGCAGCAAGTTCACCGCCGCGCTCGAGGCCATCCGTCAGGCGGGCACCGAGATCACGCTGCGTAGCGACAACAGCTCCGCGGCCCTGTTGAGCTTCGCCGGCTTCTCGGACGTCGACTCGAACCTCAACAACTCGACGACCGTCCGGAGCCCCTTCACCAGCAGTCCGAGCGCCTTCCAGGCGGTGATCGATGGTCTCGACGTCGGCCAGATCGACGTCAACGCCAACACGCCGACCGCGATCTCGCTCCGTGACTCGCTGGAGTTCTTCCAGACCACGGGAGGTAGCAACCAGTCGATCTTCGTCCTGATCACCGACGGTGTACCGAATATCGACGGTAGTGGACGTGGTCCGACCCCGTACGATCTCGAAGAGGTCCAGGACATCGGTCTGCGTGACACGGGTGGTGCCTTCCTACCCGCTGGAACGGTGGGCTGGCTGGGCAACTTCAACCCGAGCATCGACACCTACGATGGTCAGACGCTCGCCGACAGCATGCGCGCCATCGAAGAGATCGAAGCCGGTCTCGCGGGCGTGAAGATGTACGGCGTCGCCATCCAGGGTGACGGTGTCGGGCTCGGTACCTTCAACGAGGATTTGCTCGAATACGCTGCCTTCCGCGGTGGTGGTCAGTCGTTCTCGACCAGCGACGCCAGCGCCCTGACCGCGGCGTTGATGAGCGTGGTCGAAGACATCGACTGCTCGATCCCCGAGGAAGGGGAGATCCGCGGCACCGTCTTCGACGACACCGACCTCGACGGCGCGTTCGACGCCGGTGAGCCGGGTTTGGCGGCGACGGTCCGTCTGTTCGACAACTTCGGTGACGAGATCGCCACGGTGGTCACCGCCGACGGCGCCTACGCCTTCACTGAGCTCGCCCTCGGCGCCTACGACGTCGTGGTCGAGCCGGTCGACGACACCCTCGCGGGTACCGTCGATCCGGATGGCACCGACACGCCGAATACCGCCCGCACCATCCTCGACGATGGCGAGGTCGTGACCGGTTTCGACTTCGGTTACGGCTTCCTGGCCGATTGCGGCTGTGAGGGCGGCGTCACGCGGCTCAGCCTGCGCTACGACGGCTTGTTCAGCCGTAATGTGGAGGTGAGCGGTGATGGCGGCACGCTCTTCGCGGGCGTCGTCGCACCGGGTGAGACCATCGAAGTGGTGGGTGGCAACCCTGATGGCACCCTCGGTGCCACGACCACCATCACTCTCGACGGGGCCGCGCACGCCACGCTCGACACCAGCTGTGACACCGCCATCGGTCCGCTGTCGACCTACGGTCGTTTCGCGGTGGTGAGCGGCAACAGCCGCGATGGCGCCGGGCCGCTCTGTGAAGCGGCCTTCGGTCCGGCCACTAGCCGGGTGAGCGGCGTCGTGGTCGCCGACGACGAGAACGGGGTGTTGAACGCCGAGGACGCGCCGCTCGAGGGCGTGACCGTACGGGCCAAGATCCAAGACAGTGGTGCCGTGGTCGAAACCGCGGTCACCGGTCTGGACGGTTCCTTCTCGTTCAACCTGGTCGCCGACCTGTACGACATCGAGGTCGACCCGTCGACCCTGCCGGCCGGCTACGCCGATAGCTTCGATCGTGACGGGGGTGACGCCACCACCGCCGCGATCGGTCTGGCCGATGGCGACGTGGTCAGCGACGCTCACTTCGGCTACCTGTTGCCGGGTGGCGCCGCTGGCGGTCAGATCTCGGTCACCGTACGGGCCAGCTCGGGTGGCGATCCGCGTGATCCACGCGGTGGCGGTACCATCGTCGTGCTCGAAGGCGTGCCGGTGAGCGTCCGGGACAGTGATGGCAACATCGTCGCCTCGGGTGTCACCACCGCTTCGCCGCTTCTCCTCGACATCGCCGAGGGCGGCACGCACACCGTCGAGCTCGACATGTCGGGCTTCCCGGGCTACACCCCGTCGTCGGATCCGGATGGCGTCGACACCCCGAATGTCGCGACCGTAAACGTGGCGCCGGGTACCATCTTCCTCAACTTCATTTACGCTGCTCCCTGACCCGGAGCGACTGACCCAGCACGGATACGCCCGGGTGCACGCCCGGGCGTTTTTCTTTTTCCGACTTTCTCGGTACGAAAGGCCATGTCGGGCCGGCCCGTCTGGAAGATCCCCGTCGCGACGACGGCCACGACTTTTTCCGCTGGAAGAGCCATGTCGGGCCAACCCGTCCTTCTTTTTGCGTGGGAAGAGCCATGTCGGGCCGACACGCGCGATTTTTTCGGTGGGAAGAGCCATGTCGGGCCGACACGGGTCTTTTTCCACACGGAACGAGGCATGTCGGCTCGACATGCCTCTTCTTTCTCGTCGGAACGCCCCTGTCGGTCCGACGAGGCTCTTTTTCCACGTTGGCAAGGACGCGTCGGGCCGACGAGGCTCTTTTTCTACGTTGGCAAGGACGCCCCGGTCCGACGAGGCTTTTCTTGCACGCCGAGACGCGTCCGCGTGGCCGACGTGGCTTTCGGTTTTCGTCGAGACGCGCGTGCACGGCCAACGGCGGTGTTTCGTTCCGTTGGCCGCGCCACGCCGTGCCGACGTACGGGCTCGTCGGCCTCAGGGCGCGAAGGTCAGATCGTCGAGGCTTTCGCTGAGCCAGCTGGAGCCATAGTCGATCTCGATGGTGCGGATGCGACCGCCCGGATCGTGAAAGCCGACCCAGGTCGTGTGCGGATCGGGCAGGTTCGGATGCACGCTCTCGCAGATCGGCATCAGATTGGCATCGAAGGCGCGCACCACGGCGGTGGGGGGAGCAAAACCGCCACCGTTGCCGATCCACATCCCGACGTGGGTTTTGCCCTGGGTGAAGTCGATGTGTAGCGGCACGTGACCGCTGTGGTGACCCGGGGTGGCGTTGTTGTAGACCACGTTCGGAGACGACGCCGCCAGGCTCGGCATGCCGTTGTACACCCGAACCTTGGTGATCGTGTTGTCGACGAAGGTGATGCCGTGGCTCGCCAGATAGGTGGTGCCGACGATTTGCGTCGGTACGAGACTGTCGAAGTCGAGCACGGTCGGCGAGGGAATGTCCGCCGGCGAGCCGACGATGCGACAGTCGCTGACGCCGGTGTCGAGAATGGCCACCAGGGCATCGTAGCTACCGTGCAGCATGCTCTGCCAGGGCTGGGCCAGCGGCAGATCGATCGAGCTGGTGAACCCGGTCACGTAGGCGTCGTCGTCACGCACCACGAGGTCGTATAGGTAGTCCGGGTCGCTACCCCCGAAGTAGGTCGAGAAGAGGATCTGGGCGCCCGTCGGATCGAGCACGGTGACATAGCCATCCTGGGAGGCGATGGTCGATTGAATGGGGTCGACCAGGGGGAAGTCGATGGAGTGGGTTTGACCCACCAGAAAGACGTTGCCATAGCCGTCGAAACCAGCGGCGGTGCCGAAGTCGTAATCGCTGCCGCCGAGATAGGTGCTGTAGACCGCCGGTCCACCGACCGGTAGACGGGTCGCGAAGGCGTCGCCGTTGCCGGGGGGCGTGGCTTGGGCAGGAGTACCCGCTAGCGGAAAGTCGACCGATCGGGTGATGCCCGTGGCCACCGCGTCGCTGGTCACCTCGTCCACCGCCACGCCTTCGACGCTGTCGAAATCACTGCCACCCAGATAGGTGGAGAAAAGCGGCAGGCCGTTGATGTCGAAACGGGTCACGAAACCGTCCCGGTCGCCACCGTAGCTCGGATAGGCGGCGTTCGCCACGGGTAGGTCGAACGACTGGGTGTAGCCACCGATGATCACGTCGCCGTTCACCGCCACGGCGAGATCGTGCGCTACGTCGTGGGCGCTGCCACCGAAGAAGGTGCTGCGGTGGATGCCACCACCACCGACATCGATCCAGGTGACGAAGGCATCCCAATGCCAGCTCGCCTGGCTGGCCTGGAACGGCTGGACCACCGGAAAGTCGTGAGAGGTCGTGGCGCCGGTGACCACCACCGAGCCCGAGCTCGGGTCGAAGCCGACGGCGCTGCCGAGATCACTGTCGCTGCCACCCAGATAGCTGCTCCAATCGAGCCCGCCGCCACCGTCGAAACGGGCGACGAAGGCATCCGAGAGGCCGAGCGAGCTCGGCTGGAGATGGCCGGTGACGGGGAAGTTGCTCGACCAGGTCTGACCGGTGACGTAGACATAACCGCCGTCGTCGGTCGCGATGCCCATACCGATATCCCAATCGTCACCACCGAAATAGGTGCTGAAGACGAGCTGGTTGGATGCCGGATCGAGCTTGAAGACAAAGCTGTCGAAATCCGCCGACTTGTGTGGCTGATGAGCGCCGAGGGTGGGGAAGTCGAACGACTTCGTTTGACCGGTGACGTAGATGGCGCCTTCACGATCGACGGCGAGGCTCCAGCCTTCATCCTGGTCGCTGCCACCGACATAGGTGCTGTAGACCAGAGTCGGATCGATGATCAAAGGCAGGTCGTGCCGATAGGCGCCGACGCGAAACCCGACGCCGTCCTCAACACCGCCACCGGCATCACCATGGTGGAGCGAGAACTCACACGTCACGTCGACTTTCTTGCCGTCGATGATCTGCCAGGCGATCGGGGCGTGCTCGGTCACCGTGGCGCCGCTCGGTAGCGAAACGACGAGATCGCCGTTGTCGAGTCGCACGGTGCTCGCGCCGTCGTAGTGCCAGCGTAGCGTCGCGACGTCGACACCGGGTGCCACGGTATACGTACCCTTGAGCGTGCCGTCGCGACCTTCGTAGTGCAGATCGACACCTCGCCACAGCTCTCGGTAGTGGATCTCGGCGTGATTCGGCACGTTCCGTTGCCAGGTGCGTGGATCGTTACCCGCAAAGCGGTTGAAGGTTCCGGGCAGGCGGCGGCCGGCTTCGATCGCAGTATCGCTCGAGGCGTCGAGAAAGCGAACCGTCAGCACGTCGGCGGGCAGGGTGAGCACCACCGTGCTCGGGGTGAAGAAAGCCTGGCCTTGCAGGCCACGAGCGTGGAAGCGAACCTCGGGATCGACCTGACCGACGTTGGGGACGAAGGCGGTCGGCAAGCCGCCGAGCGGATCGACGGTAGGAGCATTGTGAGCGGCCCTCGGATGGGCGGCCCACAGGCTGGCCGGGACGATGAACAAGAGCGTGCTCAGCAGAGCGACGACAGAAATGCGCGGTATCGTGATGGAAGTCGACACGGTGAATCTCCTCGAGTCGGATGGTCGTTGGACGGGCTTGCCCGTCTTTCACCGAGTGAGGCGACGGTCGGACGTCGATCACGACAAAGGTCGATGCAACAAAGTGCGATCGTGGGTGTAACAGACCTCCGAAAACGCCATATACCGTCTCGCGAGAGGCCCACGGACTTTTTTCAGAGAGTTGTCAACATCCCGTGAATCCCCTCGCGGGTCGATGCGTATAGGGTCAGGACACACAAACGGGTCCGGTCAAAGTGTCGTTTTGGAGGAGAGATCACGACACGGCCGAAGCCCCGCTGGAGGAAATTGACATGGAAAACTCAGCCTGGGGACGTTGTCTCTCAGTTCTTTTTTCGCCCAAGGTCACCTTCGAGAAAATCCGTGAGCAACCCGTATGGTGGGTGCCGCTGGTGGTGCTGCTGGTGCTCAGCCTGGCCTCGGTGTACGTCGTCACCGACAAGATGGACCTCGGCGAGCTGACCCGGATGCAGCTCGAAGAAGCCGATCAGGGTCTCACCGAGGAACAGATCGATCAGCAGGCGGAGTTCATGGGTCAACACGGGACGACGATTCAAATCGTCACGGTCCTGTTGTTTACCGTGATCGGTTATCCCATCGTCGCGCTGCTGTTCTTTCTCGGCATGCGTATGGTCGGCGGGGCGCCGACCTTCAGCCAGACTTTCGCGACGATGCTCTACGCGTTCATGCCTTCGATCATCGTGGCTTTGCTGTCGATCGCCATCGTCATGGGGGTGGCCGAGCTCGATGCGGATCGCGTGCAGCAGATCCAACAACAGGGTGGCGTCCTGACCTCGAGCGCGGCGATGTTCGCTGACGAAGACACCCACCCGGCGGTCGCCGCGGTGCTCGCCAATATCGATGTCTTCGTGATCTGGATTCTGATCCTCATGGTGATCGGTTTCACCACCGTGGCGCGGGTCAAACAAGGTGGCGCGACGGCCGTGGTCTTGAGTCTCTTCGGCTTGTGGATCGTGATACGAGTCGGCTTGGCCATGCTCGGCGCGGCGTTCGGAGGCGGCTGATGAAACGCGTTCTGATGGTGCTTCTGGTGCTCGGCGTGCTGGGAGCGGTCGTCTTCGCCAGTATCCGGCAGGGCGATGGGCGAAGTGACGCCGTCGAGGTCGATGTCGAAGCGGCCGAGACACGAAACATCACCCAGATCGTCAAGGCCAGCGGTGAGCTCGAAGCTCGCGTCAAGGTCGAGCTGTCGGCTCACATCATCGCCAAGATCGAGAAGATCTATGTCGAAGAAGGCGATGAGGTCGCGGCCGGTCAGCCGATCGTCGAGCTCGAACGCGAGGCGATGAGCGCCGCGCACGAGAGCGCCGAGGCGGCGGTCGAGATCGCTCGTGCCAACGTCTCGCAGGCCGAGATCGATCTCGCCGATGCCGAGCTCAAGGAAAAACGCTATCGCCGTTTGGCCGACGAGGGCGTGGTGACCAGCGAGGATCTCGAGGGCTTCGAGCTCCGAACCCGGTCGGCGGGCCTGGCGCTCGAACGCAGTCATGAAGAGGTCCGGCGCGCGGTGGCGTCGCTCGAAAAGGCCGCCGACGACTTGAAAAAGGTCACGCTCTACGCGCCGCTCAGCGGGCGGGTCATCGAGCTCAACGCCGAGGAAGGTGAGGTCGTGGTCACCGGCACGATGAACAATCCGGCGTCGGTGATCGCGGTGATCGCCGATCTCTCGGAGATGCTCGTGGTGGTCGACGTCGACGAGAACGAGATCGCCGACGTCGGGCTCGAACAGGCCGCGACGATCACCGTCGACGCGCTGCCCGACGAGAGCTTTCGGGGTCGCGTGGTCGAAATCGGCAGCTCCGGCTTCGAGCAGGCGCGTCAACCCGACGTCACCTTCTTCGCGGTCGAGGTGTTGATCGAGGAGCAGGATCCGCGTCTACGCTCGGGGATGTCGGCACGCGCCGAAATCGAAACCGCCAACCGCGACGAGGCGGTGGTGGTGCCGATCCAGGCGGTGCTCTATCGCGAGCCCGAGAGCGAAGACGACGACGATGCCGAGGAAATCCAGGTCGCGCTCGTGGTCGACGACAACGGCGACGCCGAGCAGCGGCCCGTCGAGGTCGGTCTGGTCGACGAGACGCATCTCGAGATCGTCTCGGGGATCGCGGCCGGCGAGAACGTCGTGGTCGGGCCGTATCGCACCCTCAAAGATCTCGAAGCCGGTGACGCGGTCGAGATTCGTGAGGACGATGATCGCGACGACGATGACGAAGAAGACGGCTGATCATGCTGATTGAAAACCTCCGTATCGCCTTCGCCGCCCTGCGCGCCAACCTGATGCGGTCGATCCTGACCACGCTCGGCATCATCATCGGCTCGGCGGCGGTGATCGCGGTGGTGTCGATCGTCCAGGGTTTGCAGCACACGATCACGCTTCAGCTCCAGGGGGTCGGTGCGACCCACATGATGGTCTTGCCTCGTCAAGACGCCAATCAGGGCCCCGGGGTGATCAACCGTCAGGTCAAGCTCACCTGGGAAGACATGCGGGCGATCGACGAGCAGGTCGCGGGTATCCGTGCGATCAGCCCGATCATCATCGGCGGGGGGCAAGCGAAATACCGTGATCGTCAGCACACCCCCAACTTCGTCGCCGGGGCCAGCGAGGACTATCCCGAAGTCTTCAACCACACGGTCGACGAAGGCCGCTTCTTCGGTCGCTTCGATGTCGAACGCCGTCGCAAGGTCGCGGTCATCGGTCGCGAGCTGATCACCGAGCTCGATCTCGGCAACGAGCCGATCGGCAAGGAGATCTACGTCGGCAACATCCCGGTGACCGTGGTCGGTGTGCTCGAAGAGCGTGGTCAATCGCTCGGTACCGATCTCGACGATGTCGTGGTGGTGCCGTTTCGTACCGCGCTCAGTCTCTTCGGCAACGCCGCCGGCGAGCAGATCCAGATTCGTCTCCAGGCCGCCGACACCGAGCTGGTGCCGCGGATCGAGGACGACATCACGACTCTGCTACGTCGGCGTCACAAGCTCGGTGAAGACGAGGAAGACGACTTCGATGTCGTGCTGCAAGACGAGCTGCTCGACACGATCGGCTCGGTGCTCGGCAGCGTCACCGCGGTGGTCGGTGCGGTGGTCGGCGTGGCGCTCCTGGTCGGTGGCATCGGCATCATGAACATCATGCTGGTGTCGGTCACCGAACGCACCCGAGAAATCGGCGTCCGAAAATCGGTCGGCGCGCGCAAGCAAGACATCCTGCTGCAATTCCTCATCGAGGCGCTGACGCTGTCGCTGATCGGAGGTGTGATCGGTCTCGGGGTGGGCTGGGGCATCGGTGCCCTGGTCGCCAGTCTCCTGCCCGGCGATTGGCCCCCGGCGTATGTCCCCATGTGGGCGGTGGCGCTGTCGTTCGGCTTCTGCTCGGCGGTCGGCATGATCTTCGGTATCTATCCGGCATCGAAAGCGGCACGGCTCGATCCGATCGAAGCCCTGCGTTACGAATAGGAGGAGGTCATGGCGCTGATCGAAGTACGTGACGTCCGCAAGATCTACACCATGGGCTCCGAAGAGGTGGCCGCGCTCAACGGGGTCGATCTCGATATCGGCCGTGGTGAATACGTGGCCATCATGGGCGCCTCGGGAAGCGGCAAGTCGACGCTGATGAACCTGCTCGGCTGTCTCGACACACCGACCTCGGGGCATTATCAGCTCGCCGGGGAAGCGGTCGAGGAGCTCGACGACGAGGAATTGGCGTCGATCCGTAACCGTGAGATCGGTTTCGTCTTTCAAACCTTCAACCTCTTGGCGCGCACCAGCGCTTTGCGCAACGTCGAGCTGCCGTTGATCTACGGGCGGGTCAAACGCACCGTGCGACGACAGCGGGCGCGCGCCGCGCTGACCCGGGTCGGGTTGGGTGATCGGATGGATCACACGCCCAACGAGCTCTCGGGTGGTCAGCGGCAACGCGTCGCGATCGCGCGCGCGCTGGTCAACGAGCCGTCGATCCTGCTCGCCGACGAGCCCACCGGTAACCTCGACTCGGCCACCTCGACCGAGATCATGGCGCTCTTCGACGAGCTCCACACCGCCGGCAATACGGTGATCATGGTGACCCATGAGCCCGACATCGCCGAGCACGCCGAACGGGTGATCGTGTTGCGGGATGGCAAGGTGATCAAAGACGAGACGGTCGAGAATCGGCGTCGCGTGTCGAAGGCGGGTCTCGGGGCGCCGCCGCCGACCGACGAGGCCGTGACGGCCGAAGCGTTCGAATCCGCCTAACGTCTCGTAGGCGACGATGACGAGTCTCGATGAAGAGGCTCGTCATCGTGAAGCCGGTGCGTGAGACACTGTTATATTTCCGCGCGTGAAAGAAGCCTATCGACTCCGCGTCATGCCTGGTGAAGGTGAGCCCTTCGATTGGGTCTTCGAAAACGATGATCTGGTCATCGGTCGGGCCTCGACCGCCGATGTCACGGTCGCCGATCGTTTTCTCTCCCGTCGACATACCCGTTTGTTCCGTCGCGGCGATCAAGTCTTGGTGCAGGATCTCGGCTCGCGTAACGGCACGCTGCTCAACGGCACGCCGGTCTCGCAGCCCACCGCGGTTACGGCGGGCGATATCCTGCAGGTCAGCAACACGCGGATCATCCTCGAACAAGACGAATGGATGACCGGTGGCAAGAGCGAGGCCAGTCTTTCGAGCACGCGCATGCTCAAAGACCTCGACGCGTTGCTCGCCGACTCGATGCCGGTCGATGACGACGGCTCGTTCACCGCCGATTCGCTGCAGCGCTATGCCGATCGTCTCAAGCTGATCAGCGAGGTGCACGAGGCGCTGGCCAGCTCGGTGACCCTCGAGACGCTCTTCGACCTGATCCTCGATCGCGCGGTTTCCCATCTCCAGCCCGAGCAGGCGTTGATCCTCCTGCGGGGCGACGACGGCGCCTACCATCCCGCGGCGCACCACGGTCAGAGCTCGGACGGCATCTTGGCGCGTTCGCGTAGCCTGGCGCGCGAGGTGGGTGAGCAGCGGGTCGCCGCGCTGGTGCTCGACGTCGAGCACGACGAGCGATTCTCGGCCGCCGCCAGCCTGGTCGCCGCCGGGGTCCACAGTCTGCTCGCCGCGCCGCTGGTCGCCGGCGACCGTGACGAGACGCTGGGCATCATCGTGCTCGCCTCACCGGTCGGCACCAAGCTCTACACCGAAGAGGATCTCGAGCTGCTGGTGACCCTGGCCTCGGTCGCGGCGATGCGACTGCGCAACCTGGCGTTGCAAGAAGAGGCGCTCGAGCGCCGGCGGATGCAGCAAGAGGTGGAGCTGGCGCGACGGATTCAAGAAGGTCTGCTGCCCACCACCTTGCCGGTCGTTCCGGGCTTTTCTCTGTTGGCGCGCAATCTGCCGTCGCGGGGCGTGTCGGGGGATTGGTACACCGTGCTCGAACGGACGGTCGAGAGCGGCCGACGCGAGTGGGTGGTGATGGTGGCCGACGTATCGGGCAAAGGGGTCGGCGCGTCGCTGCTCACCGCGTCGCTCGAAGCGCTCACCGCCGATCCGGTGGAAAGCGGTCAGCCACCCGAAGAGATCTTCGCGCGTCTCGCGCGGCGCCTCTACGATCGCACCCCACCGGAGAAATTCGCCACCGCCTTCATGGCCGTGGTCGACGCCGGCGCAGGGCGGGTGCAGTACGCCAACGCCGGTCACAATCCCGGTCTCCTGGTGCGCGCCGACGGCACTACCGAAGAGCTCGGTACCACGGGTTTGCCGCTCGGCGTATTGCCGATGGCCACCTACCAATCACAAGAGGTCGAGCTCGCCGCCGGTGACCTTCTCGTGCTCTACACCGATGGCATCACCGAAGCTGAAAACCCCGATGACGAAGAGTTCGGCTTCGAACGCCTGACCGCCGTCTGTGTGCAGCATCGCGCCTCGACGCTCGAAGAGGTGCTCGAAGCGCTCGGCAACGAGCTCAGTGCTTTCGCCGACGGCATTCCCTTCGCCGACGATCGCACTCTGGTGCTGATCAAACGCGAAGCCGGCTGAGGTTCCGCTAGGGCGTGCGGCAGTCGATGCCGTCGGACTCGCCGAGCGGCTTGTACTCGATTCCCTCGCAGCTCTCGCCTTCGAGCTGGACGTACCAGACGTCGCCATAGCGCGCGTCGCTCATGGAGTCGAGCCCATAGCGGTCCTTGCAGGTCTCGAGATCCGGTCGTAGGGCCAGGATGGTCTCGACCACCGTGTTGCTATGCCCGACGATCAGGACGGCCGCGGCGGTTCGCCCCTCGGATGCGTGCCGCTCCGAGACGGTCGCCTTGAGCGTCTCGAGATTGCCGTAGCTTTCGATCTCGATACCGGGGGCGGCGTGTTCGACGATGGTCGCGGCGGTGTGCAGCGTGCGCATCGTTGCCGTCGACAAGACGCGCTCGATCTGGTGATCCCCCATCTGCTCCGCGAACCGCTCCGAGCAGGTGAGACCCTTGGCGGTCAGTGGCCGAAAGGAGCCGTGGGCGTCCCAGATCGAATCGGCGGCCTTTTGCGCATGCCGGACGACGATGATCTCGAGCCCGAGAGCCGGCACGCTCGAGAGGACGATCAAGGCCACGAGGATCACCGGCACGACGGATCGCCGACTTCGGAGTCGAAGTGTGGTGGTCTCGGCCCACGGGAGGTCGCGACGTGCTTCGCTCACGAGTCGGCCGCCTGCCGCTCGGCGGCCTTGGCGCGGGCGCGAACGTCGGCCAGCGGCCAGCGCTTGTCGAGCAGCCAGTCGAGGCTGAGGAGGAGCGCGGCAAAGAAGGCGAGAAGCAAAATCGCACTGGCGAGAATCAAGAGATGCGTCATGAATCGGATCTTATCGATATCATGAGCTTCAGACGCGAACGATCACGCGTCATCGAGTAGGAAGCTTTCCGCATGAGCACGACTCCCAGCTCCGGCAACCGACTTCTGGATACCTTCTTGGTGATGGCTATCAGCGTCACCGGGTTCTACATCCTCATCGTCACCAAGGCGTTGCTCGTCCCGTTGGTGGTGGCGATTTTCCTCTGGTATCTGATCTACGCCGTCACCGCCATGATCACGCGGTTGAAGATCGCCGGGCGTCAGCTGCCGTGGGGTGTCGCGCTCACCCTCTCGCTGTCGACCATCTTCGCGCTCTTTCTCGTTCTGGGACGTTTGATCCGTGAAAACGTTCGGCGGATCGGTGAGGAAGGCGATATCTATCTCGCCAACTTCGATGCGCTGGTCGAACGCACCTATCAGTCCCTGGGTCTTCAGCCCCCGGCCGATTTTTTCGAGTTTCTGAGCCAGATCGACATCTCGATGGTCATTCAAGAGGCCGCCACCGGGGTCGCCGGCCTAGTGGGCAATGCCGGCTTGGTGTTCGTCTACATCTTCTTCTTGTTCTTGGAGCAGAACGTTTTCGTCAAGAAGCTCGATGCCATGATCCACAATCCCAAACGGCATCGGGAGATCATCCGGTTGATCGACCGGATCGACAACGACGTCCGCACCTACATCGGGCTCAAGACCCTGGTCAGCGCGATGACCGCGCTGCCGAGCTACGTCATCATGGAAGTGGTCGGTCTCGATTTCGCGGCGTTTTGGGCCCTATTGATCTTCGTGCTCAACTTCATCCCCAACGTCGGTTCGTTGATCGCCACCGTGCTGCCGGTGCTGCTCTCGCTGGTGCAATTCGACAACCTGCGCCCGTTCTTGATCATCGCGATCAGCGTCACCAGCATCCAGCTCTTCGTCGCCAACTTCATCGAGCCTCGCATCATGGGGCGCTCGCTCAATCTCAGTCCGCTGGTGATCATCCTCTCCCTCGTCATGTGGGGGAGTATTTGGGGGGTCGCGGGGCTCTTCCTTTCGGTGCCGATCATGGTCATCGCCATGATCATCCTCGGTCGCTTTACCGCCACCCGTCCGATCGCCATCGCCATGTCGGCCGACGGTGATCTTCAGATCGACGACGATGACGAGCCGCGGGTCGACGGCGCGACCACCGGCATCGTCTCGTTGCTCGTTACCGAGGACAAGGCCGAGGCCTGACACGGTTCAGCCTTCCGTTCAAGGCTGCATGTCCATATCGAGACCCTTGTTGTCGCCTATCCGGTGAACCGGATCGGAATGGAGATGGCTCTCATCTCCAGCGCCGATTCACAACCGAGAGGTAAGACAGCATGATTCGACGCACTCTCTTCTTCGCCCTCGTTCTTCTCGTCTGTGCGGTCGGCGCTCATGCCGACGGCGAGCGTCAAGCCAAAGTGTTCGAAGTCTCGGCCGATCCGAGCTCGTTCGAGCTGCCGGCGCTCACCGTGGTGAATCCGCACCTCGATCGCGCTATCGACGTTCACGTGGTGGCGTGGAGCTCGGAGCACGACGCGCGTCGTGAGCTCAGCGTGGTTTTGGAAGCCGGTGGCCGGACCCAGGTGACTCTCGATGCCGACGTCGTCTTCGATCGACTGGTGGCCAAGAGCGAAGCGCGCTTCGAGGCGGATCTCGAAAGCCGAGCCTCGGGCGCCGCGACCCAGCTGCGTATCGGTGGCTCGACTCTCTTCGAGTGCAACGGCATCTGGACGCTCACCTGCGACTGGCCGGGTTGCTCGCTCGGACCGTTCAACAGCACGGGTTACGTGCGTCCAGGTGGTCGGGTGTATTGGAACCTCAACTACCCGACCGGTACGCCCTACGAGACGCAGAACAACCAGGGTCTGACCGCGGACTGGTCGGGAATCGATTCCGACGGCTGCCCGAGCACGGTCACCAACTCGCTCGGCGACACCTACATCGTCACCGTCGAGCTCTTTCCGACCTTTCCTTGATCGAGCGACTGCGGGGGAAGGGGAAAACCCCCGGGGAAAACGAGTGCGGGAAGGATCCCAACGCAAAGGTGTGAAGGGGAGCTAAGGGGAACGGAGCCCACATGTCTCACCATTCTTTGGTGGGGCATGTGGGCTCGCTCAGATCGGACCGAGCTCTGGTGCCGGACGGTGCCGGAGCTCTTTTTGTCCGGTGGCCTCGATCACCGCCTCGCCGGTCGAGGTGAGCCGCAGACCGTCACGATCGACGATCCACTCACGACCGCTGAGCCGGTCGATCACCCGCCGGGCGAAGCCCGGACGCCAGCGAAACCGCTGCGCAATCTGCCCGGTCGAGAGACCGCCTTGACCATTGTGGAGATGCGCCAGCAAGAGTCGTTCGGCGGTGGCGATCCGCACGCGGCGATAGCGCGCCAGCTTGGCGATCAGGCCGTGGCGGGGCGAGGCGAGAAACGCCAAGAGGAAGAGCACGCCAGCGACGACGGCGATGGCACCGGCGATCGACGCGTCGAGACGATGCGCCAGCAGGTAGCCGAGCACGGCGGACAAGACGCCCGAGACCACCGCGACGACGAGCATGCGGCTGAGCCGCTCGGTGAGCAAGTAGGCGGTCGCCGGAGGCACGACGAGCATCGCCACCACCAGGATCGCCCCCACTGACTCGAAGGCACAGACGACGGTGACCGAGACCAGCGTCATCAGGAGATAGTGGAGCGCCGTCGGCGCGAAACCCAGGGTCATGGCGAGCGCCGGGTCGAAGGTGGTGAGCTTGAGCTCTTTGTAGAACCCGAGCACGAAGAAGAGATTGATCGCCAGGATGACCCCGTTGACCCACAGGGCTTTGGGACCGATCGGTCGGTCGCCGAGCATGAGGGTGTCCCACGGCGCATAGGCGATCTCGCCGTAAAGCACGCAATCGAGATCGAGATCCACCTGCCCGGCCCAGCGGCTGATCATGATCACCCCCAACGCGAAGAGGGCGGGAAAGACGACGCCGATCGAGGCGTCTTCCTGTAGCCGTCGAGTGCGATTCGAGATCTCCACCAGAAAGACGGTGAGCACGCCGACGATGCCAGCGCCGATCACCATCGGTAGCGGCGAGCGCTCACCGGTGATCAAAAACGCGACCACGATGCCCGGCAGCACGGCATGCGAAATGGCGTCGCCGAGCAAGGCCATTTCCCGCAGCACCAGAAAGCAACCGACCAGCGCGCAGGCCGCGGCGACACACGAGCCGACCAAAAGGATGACCAGCGTCGGGCTCATGCCGCGATCTCCCCGCCGAGCTCGCCGCCCCGGCGGCTGGGATCGGGGATCGGTCGACCGTGGGGGTCGACTTCGGGATAGCCGAGCTTTTCCTCGAGGGTCGCCAGCGCTTCCTCGTCGAGGGCGTGCTCGATCATGTCGGCGTCACGGTGCACGTGATCCTCGGCCAGGTCGAGCTGACGGGTGAGGTAGAGCTCCCACAAGCGATGCTTGCGGACCAGATGCGCCGCCGCGACCCGGCCTTCGGGAGTGAATCGCGCGCCCCGTGCGTCGCGTTTCAGGCAGCCGGCTTTTTCGAGACGTTTGGCGACGCGATGGATCTGTCGCCCGGTCTGACCACGCATGCCCATCAAGGCGGCCCAGGCCACCGAGCCGTACGGACCGGTTTGCAGACGCTCGAGCCGCACCCAGAGATCCCGCAGCAGGTTTTCGTCTTGGATCCGTCGTACCAGCCGGATGCGTCGTAGCCACGCCCACAGAAGGCCGCGTTGGGGCGCGACCAGAATCGAGACGATCAGGACCGCGCTCGAGCACAGCACGATCACCGGGCCGGTGGGCAGGCGTGCGATCTGGGAGGACAGCAAGGCTCCCACCGCCCCGGAACCGCCGCCGATCGTCGCCGAGAGGAGCATCATGATGCCGAGTTTTTCGGTCCATTGACGCGCCGCCGCCGCCGGGGTCACCAGCGTGGCGATGATGAGAATCACCCCGACGGTTTGCAGACCGACCACCACCACCACTACGAGGAGCACGGTGAGCACCACCTCGAGCGCCCGCATCGGAAAGCCGAGACTGGCGCCGAATTCGCGGTCGAAGGCGAGCAGTTGGAATTCTTTGTAGAAGAGGGCGACCATCACCAAGGTGAGCCCGCCGAGGATCGCCATCACCACGACGTCACGGGTCACCAGCGACGCGGCCTGACCGAAAAGAAAGTGGTCGAGCCCGCTCTGGTTGCCGTAGGGCTGTCGCTGGATATAGGTCAGCAACACGATGCCGATACCGAAGAAGACCGACAGCACGATGCCGATCGCGCTGTCTTCTTTGACCCGGCTGAAGCGCACCACGGCGAGGATGAGCAGCGCGCCGATCATGCCGGCGACCAGCGCACCGCCGAAGAGCGCCGCCGGATCTTTGCTACCGGTCAAAAGAAATGCGATCGCCACCCCCGGGAGCGCGGCGTGAGCGAGCGCGTCGCCGAGCAGGCTTTGCCGGCGAAGCACCGCGTAACAGCCCAGCATGCCACCGACCACGCCGAGCAGCGTGGCGCCGATCAGCACGTTGCGGAGGGTGAACGTCCACTCGATCATGAGTCGCTGACTTGCCCCTGCAGCTCCGGCGCTTCGGCGCGGGCCGCCAAGAGCGCTTCGGTGGCCTGGGTGAGCACGGTCAAACGGCCACCGTAGGTGCGTTGTAAATTCTCGGGAGTAAAGGTGGTTTCCACCGGGCCGGCGGCGACCAAACGCATATTGAGCAGCACCACGTAATCGAAATACTCCGCCACGGTGTGCAGATCGTGATGCACGGCCACCACGGTACGGCCCTCGGCGCGCAGCTCCTGGAGCAAACCGAGGATCGCCCGCTCGGTGGTCACATCGACCCCCGCGAAAGGCTCGTCCATCAAATAAAGCCGCGCGTCTTGCGCCAGCGCGCGCGCCAAGAACACCCGCTGCCGTTGGCCTCCGGAGAGCTGGGAAATCTGCCGATCGGCGAGATGCGCGATGCCGACCGTGTCGAGACAGGCGAGCGCCTGCTCACGATGGCTTTTGCCCGGACGACGAAACCAGCCGAGCGCGCCGTAGAGCCCCATTTGCACCACGTCGAGCGCGCTGGTCGGGAAATCCCAATCGACACTCTCGCGCTGCGGCACATAGCCGACCCACGACCGGCGCTGGCGATACGGTGCGTCGAAAACCTTGACCCAGCCGGTGATCGGTTTCACCAGGCCGAGGATCGCCTTGAGCAGGGTGCTCTTGCCGGCGCCGTTCGGACCGACGATGGCGATCAGCCGACCCTCGGGAAGCGCGAGATCGACGTCCCAGAGCACCGGTTGCGTGTGGTAGGCAACCGTCAGGTCGTGAATCTCGATCGACGTTTCCAAGGGTGACGACGTGTCCATAGACGACGCCACGTTGGCGGACGACCGTGTCACTGCAAGGCTCCGACGATCGTCTCGATGTTGTGGCGAAACATGCCGACATAGGTGTCGGCACCCGAATCGGCCGGGCCGAGGGCGTCACTGAACAGCTCACCGCCGATCGTCACCTCGGCGTCCTGGGCACGGACCGCCGCCTGCACCGCCTCGATGGCGCGACGGGGCACGCTCGACTCGACGAAGATCGCCGGTACGCCACGGCTGACGATCATGTCGGCGAGACCGTCGACGTCCTGCAGTCCGGCTTCGGTCGCGGTCGACAGGCCCTGCAGTCCGACCACCTGCACGTCATAGCGTCGACCAAAATAGCCGAACGCGTCGTGGGCGGTGATCAACACGCGCCGTTCTTCGGGCACGGTGGCGATTTGTTCGAAGGCCCAATCGTCGAGCTCCTGCAGCTCGGCGATATAGGCGTCGGCGGCGGCGCGGATCGTGTCGGCGTGGTCGGGGAGAAACGCGATCAGCTCGTCGGCGATCGCGCCGGTCGTCACCCGCCACAGACTCGCATCGAACCAGACGTGCGGATCGTATTGCCCCTCGTACGCCTCGGGTTGCATCAAGTCGTTCGGGTCGAGCACCTCGGCGACGCCGACCACGGTGCGATCACGCGCCATCTTCTCCAGGATGTCGCCCATCTTGCCCTCGAGAAGCAGCCCGTTGTAGAGGATCAGCTGCGCTTCGGCGAGCTTGCGAACGTCGCCCTCGGATGCCTTGTAGAGATGGGGATCG
>JBCDBH010000030.1:0-27767 GCA_039184055.1 Acidobacteriota bacterium | reverse complement strand
TGGGCACGGTCTTTGACATCGAGCGCACCGAGCTCGACGGTGCTCCTCAGCCAAAGTCGAATCCGTTCCTTCTTCTCCTCATCCACCGACTCGTGTTTCTTGGCGATCAGGCCACATTCGCGGAGTGCCAAACCGGCGAGCAAGGCACGCATGAATCTCGGATCGTCGAGCTCCGGTCCTGATGGAGTTTTATTAACAAGTGTTTCGAAGATTCGCCAACGCATAAAGTCGGGCACTTGCCCGACTACTAACTGCACGACCTCGCGCCACAACGCCGGATCCTCGCTAACGACCTTGTTGAGCAGTCGAGGGAATTGATTGTCTTTGAGATACGAGGCGGCAAGGTATTCCTGAAAGCTACGGTGAGGAAAGCGGTAGATCTTGTCGCTTTCGCCAATCAGGATGCCTGATCGCTGATGGAGATAGTCCATGATCTCCTTGTCGTCGATCGGTGCCGGACCCGTCGTTTCATATTTGTCGCGCGTATCGGTCAACGCCTCCCATAACTCGGTGTGCTTGATCTCAGGCGTCTCAGCGTCACTCACACCCCGTGACCGATGAACGTCGAAGGCAAGCTTCTGGAGCGCCTCGAGGATCTGTTCGAGCGGCATACCGAGCGCTTCGGTGGGTTTCTTGCCTTCACGGGTTTCGTTCCAACGGTCGAGCAAGAGATCGATGCTCTCTTCGTAGAGCGCGGCGCGTCCGCCTGATGGCAATCGCCCTCCGTTCGATGCGTGAAGATCGGCCATCATGGTGAGCATGAGCGGGCTGGTGGCGAGCGGAGACAGATAGGAGGTGCCGCTCACTTGTCCGATCAGGTCATTGACCATTGCCTGACGACGCTCGTCGCTGACGTCGAGCAGCTTGCGCAACACCAAACGCTGGTACCAAGCCTCGATGAAGGCTTCTTGCTGAGCGTTGTCGAACGAGGCGAGCTCAACGCTTTCGAAACCATCGAGTTGCCATGGACTGTCGGCGCGATAAGCGTAGGGTCGGCTGGTTACGAGCACACGGCATTCAGGATAGGCCCGAACGAAGTCACTAATGACGGCACAGAGCTGCTTACGCGACGCTTCGGCGGATGGTGTTTCGTCGAGGCCATCGAGCACCACGAGAACGCCGTTGGGCTCGCGGAGCAGATTGCGAAGTCCGGCGGAGAAAAGAGCACTTGCTGGTGGCAAGCCATCGAGAAAAGAGATCAGATGATGAGCTCTCCCGGCATCCTTGTTGCTCGGGAAAGACGACGAGGTTTGGAACTTCTGTAGCGATACAAAGAAAGCCAGAGGCGCGCCATGCGGCCAAGCGATGAAGTCGCCATCATCACCATTCAGCTTGGTGAGGTTGGCCTCGGGTCGCCCGAGACTCTCACCAAGAAGACACGCCACCAGATAGCGACCGAACGTACTCTTGCCGCTTCCTGGCGCGCCGACGAGCACCAGATGTCGATTCGCCGCCGCGGCTTCGAGAGCACGACAGCGCCGTTTGAAGCGATCGCGATCTGAACCTCCAGCTAATTTAGACTGAGCATGACTAAGCAATCGGTCGAGATAAGCCTCATCGCCTGGAAGGTTGATCTCGGCCTGTTTCGCCTCACCTTCGTGCCACCAAGCCTGTAGTTCGGCGTCCACATCGAGAGCCGTATACACATCGGTCAGCTTCAGCTCGGCGTTTCTTTGTCCACGCGCCTGGGCCAGGCTCGGTAACGGCAGCAACCCGCTGAAATGCTCATGACGAAAAGCCATCAACGCGTCTTCTGGATCGGTCGGATCGGCGGGTGGTCGAACCAGATGGAGATCGGGAAAGTGTTTTTCGACAATGCCCTGGTAGGCAACGTCGCTCAACTTGTCACAGAAGTCGTGCCAGGCAATCACCTGAACCGTGAACGTGACGGTCTTCGCCAACTCCCGTGCCCAGCGCTGAACTTTCTCGTCTCGTGGTGCCGTGGTTGCGAACACATAGTGATCGAGCTTCACGTCGAGCCCAGCTGTCGCCTCGAGCTCGGCTTTCATCTCGGCTCGGGTGAGCTGGCCGGTGAGTTTCTGCTTGCATTGCACGCCCCGGAATTTCATATCGGGAAGGAAAACGAGCACATCCAAACCGTGCTGAGACTGTCCTGAGCGGCCGACGATTTGGGTGAAGCTCGCGTCCCAATACTGCTGGAAGAAATCGCTGCAGAAGCTCTCGAACTTCTGCCAGGTGTCGATGGGCGTGTGGGAATACGACATCATCTCAGAATCGGGCATCGATATAGTCCTAGTACACGGTCAATGATCCTTATGCCGAAGGCAAGGCCGTCCAGTGGCGAACGCGAAACCGTCAGCTCACTGGCTTGGCGTGGAGGCTCAAACCGAGAGAACGGACGACCTTGAGCACGGTCCCGAGCTCGGGATTGCCGTCCGCCGACAAGGCTTTGTACAGGCTCTCACGACCGAGCCCCGTGTCACGAGCCACCTTGGCCATACCTTTGGCTCGCGCGATATCTCCCAACGCGGCCGCGATGAGTGACACATCGCCGTCTTCGAGCGCCGCCTCGAGGTAAGCGGCCGTATCATCTGGCGACTTCAAGAAATCAACCGCATCCCATCGGTAGGTCTTGGTTTTCATCATGCTCCTCACACTGTTTTTGCAAGTGCTTTTGCCGTGGCGACATCGCGCGATTGAGTTCGCTTATCACCACCCGCGAGCAAAACAACCAGCAGCTCGCCGCGTTCGACGAAGTACACGCGGTATCCAGGTCCATAGTGGATCCTGAGCTCGGAGATGCCTTCCCCGACAGGTTCCACATCGCCTGGGTTACCGAGTTGGAGTCGACGGATCCGTGTCACGATCCGCGCCTTGGCCTGACGATCACGGAGTTTGTCGAACCACCGCATGTACTCAGAGGTCTGCCGGATCTCTCTCACTCGACCATTGTATCCCTTGGGATACTCTCCGTGCTATCAACAACATTGAAGGGGCGAAGACGAAGCACATCATTCCGCCCAAACGCAAAACACGCCCACCTCAGAGAGATGGGCGTGTCGAGCTAGCGTGGTGCTACGGGCTGGTTTTACCAGCCACCGCCGCCGTAGCGGCCGCCGCCACCACCACCGCCACCGCGAGGACCACGGTTCTCGCGCGGACGAGCCTCGTTGACGTTGAGGTTGCGGCCACCGAAGGAGTGGCCGTTGAGGCGCTCGATGGCCTCGGAGCCACCGTCTTCCATCTCGACGAAGCCGAAGCCACGCGGACGACCGGTCTCACGATCGTTGATCAACTGGACGGAATTGACGCGACCGAACTCTTCGAAGAGCTCACGGACCTCGTCCTCACGGGCGCTGAACGGCAGATTGCCTACGTACAATTTCATGTCTTCTCTCTTTCAGGGTTACCTTGGTTCGTCTGGATACGCAGGCTGCTCTGCCGCGTCTTCAGTCTCCCACTCTACCTCCCAATTGGCGTCGGAGTAGAGATCTTCGAGCAACCAGTTGTCGATGACTTGATCGAGACCTTCGGCTACTAGGCGGGAAACGAGGAGGTTACCTTCTCTCGAGGTAGTGATTTGCAGGTCGAGGCCGTCTTCGGCGGCATCGACGATGACATCATGCCAATTGGCTTCCACTTCTGCCTGCCAAGCGTCGAAATCGGCGCCAGCGGGCGGTTGGACCGCCATTGTACCGCTAAAACGGTCGCTCGTCTCGATATCGATGCCAAAACCTATCGCGGAAGCGTTCTGCACCCCCGGAAGAGAGCGGATATCGTCGTCGACCTCGGTGAGAAGGAAGCCGTCGAAACGCCCGTCGGTGTTGTCGAAACCGCCGGTGATGTCCCAGTTTCCTTCGGGAATGATCGCGCGGTAAAGACCCGGCGTGGCGCCCGGTGGTGGCCCGTCAATCACGCGATCGAGCGCGCGTTCGAGGGCTTCACGGCTCCCGGAAATGATCATGGTGTTGTCGGCGAAGGAAATCACCACGTCATCATCGTTGTCGACAATGATCTTGCGACCCCGGTAGTCCAAGAGCTGGCCCTCTTGTTTCGCCGCCCAGGTCATGAGCATGCGCAGAGGACGCGCCATCATCCGCAGGTTGAGACCGAGAACGAAGTCGGGATCGCCGTCGGGTCCGGGCTCGAAGGCGAGCGTGGCCTCTTTGGGCATCATCATGCGCATACCCGCTGTATTCTGGTTCTGCTGCGCGCTCATGTCGTTGAGCCAGCGCAGGTTCTCGGGCATGTGCTCGGCCTGTTGCTCGTGCTGGATGTCGCTCATCCGCACAAGGGTGCGCTCGAAGAGGCTGTTGAGCCCGGGATCGTTGCCGATATTGCGCGCCGCCACCATGCCGGTGCTGTCGTCACCGGCGATCTCACCGGTGGCGATCTGCTCACCCGGCGTCATGAACCAAGCGGTGCCCATGACACCGGCGAGCACGCTGACGATGATCAGCATGCCGCAGCCGATGCCACAGCCGATGAGGATCTTGTCGAAACCGCCCTTCTTCTTGGGTGCATCGGGCGGTTGGTAGGAAGGGGCTGTCTGGCTCATGGTCGACTCTCCCAGCGGTGAATACCGGCTTTACGGGGTTATGGTAGAACACGCCGTACCGTTCGAGGGAAGTACGCAGCCACAGGGGTAAGGATTCGCCGTAGGAGCCCAGATGACCGTTCGTCCACCGAGAATTCCGACACTGCACGTCGCCGATATCGAATTGCCACGAGAGCTCGAGAAGCTCTACGAGCTGGCCTACAACTTTTGGTGGGCGTGGCACATCGACGCGATCGACCTCTTTTCGTCGATCGACAACGCGACTTGGAAGCGATACCGCAACCCGGTGCAATTGCTGATCAACGTCGAGCCGCGACATTGGTACCCGCTGCTCGAGGACGAGACGTTCCTGGCGCGCTATCGCAAGGTGACCGACGCGTTCGAGACCTATATGGAAGAGCGCCAGCACTCGTGGTTCGCGCGGATGCACCCCGAGTTCCCCGGCTTGATCGGCTATGTGTCGACCGAATACGGGCTCGACGGCTGTATGCCGATTTATTCGGGCGGCTTGGGCATCCTGTCGGGTGATCACTGCAAGAGCGCGAGCGATCTGGGTCTGCCGTTCGTCGCGGTCGGGCTGCTCTATCGCCGCGGCTATTTTCGCCAGGCGATCGACGCCGAGGGCTATCAGCAGCACATCTATCCGGCGATGGACTTCGCCCGCTTGCCGATTCGACCGGTGGCGTCACGCACCGGGCGCGCCGAGCACGTGACGTTGCCGCTCCCAGGGCGCGAGGTGCTCGCCAAGCT
This sequence comes from Acidobacteriota bacterium, assembly GCA_039184055.1. GTDB lineage: Bacteria > Acidobacteriota > Thermoanaerobaculia > Multivoradales > J023 > JBCDBH01. Next base: position 22,498 of record JBCDBH010000030.1, on the reverse strand, counting down.
TTGGCTGGCCGAGGTCGGGCGGGTGCCGCTCATCCTGCTCGACACCGACATTCCGGAGAACGATCCCGCCGATCGCGCGATCACCAATCTCCTCTATGTGCGGGGTCGCGAGATGCGTTTGGTGCAGGAGCTGGTGCTCGGTCTGGGCGCGGCGCGCGCACTCGATCTGCTCGGTATCGAGCCGGCGGTGTGGCATCTCAACGAAGGACATAGCGCCTTTACCCAGCTCGAGCGTCTCCGTCACATGGTGCAACACGACGATCTGACGCCCGCCGCCGCCCAGGAAGAGCTGATCCAGAGCACGGTGTTCACCACCCACACTCCCGTGCCGGCCGGCAACGAGCAATTCGATCCGCAGCTGGTGCGCAAATACGTCGCCCCGTGGTGCGACCTCACCGGCATGACGATCGATCAGCTGATCGCCGCCGGACGATCGGGTCGCGATGGTGAAGACGCCTTCAATCTCACCGCCCTCGGCATTCGCACCAGCAGCTGGGCGAACGGTGTGTCGAAATTGAACGCCCAGGTCACCACGCGGATGTGGCGCCACATGTTCGACAACGGTCGCACCGGTATCGAGGCGATCACCAATGGCGTGCACACGCTGACCTGGATCGGCCCGGAGCTCCGTCAGCTCTTCGAACGCCATCTCGGTCACGATTGGCAGACCATGTTGCTCTCACCCGAGGGCTGGGAGGCGGTTCACGAGATTCCGGACGCCGAGGTGTGGCAGGTGCACCGGTCGCAAAAACAGCGTCTCGGCCGCTTCACCCGCAATCGTCTCCGCGAGCAATACGCTCGCTACGGCGCCTCGCCCGACGAGCTCCACGCCATCGACGGTCTGTTCGACGACGACGCCTTGACGATCGGCTTCGCGCGCCGCTTCGCCACCTACAAGCGCGCCAGCCTGCTCTTCTCGGATCCACATCGTCTCCGCACCCTGATGAACGATCCGAATCGCCCGGTCCAGGTGATCTTCGCCGGCAAGGCGCATCCGGCGGATCGTCCCGGTCAAGACTTGGTGCGTCATATCTTCCGTCTGAGCCGCGAGTCGCTGCACGGCAAGGTCTTCTTTCTCGAGGACTACGACATGCTGATGGCACGCAAGCTGGTGCAGGGTGTCGACATCTGGCTCAACACGCCGCGTCGACCGATGGAAGCCAGCGGCACCAGCGGTCAGAAGGCGGCGCTCAACGGCGTGCTCAACTTCAGCATTCTCGACGGCTGGTGGCCCGAAGGCTTCAACGGCAAAAACGGCTGGGCGATCGGCGATCACAAGAGCTACGAGAACGACGACGACCAGGATCGTGACGACGCCTCGGCGCTCTACGAAACGCTCGAATCGGAGATCCTGCCGCTCTACTACGCGGCTTCGAATCATCCTCCTGCCGCCTGGGTCGCGATGATGAAGGAAGCGATCATGAGCTGCGCCTGGCGCTTCTCGGCGGATCGCATGGTGCGCGACTACACCGAACGCGCCTACGTGCCGACCGCGATGCGGGTGCGCTCGAGCTAGTCGATCCTGCCGCAGCCACGGCCCGTCATCCGGGGCGCGTGAGAGATGTGGGCCACTTCGGGATGAAACGTTTCTTGTGCACGGCTATGGTATGTTGCCGTCCGTAGGACGTTTCGCCCGTATCGCTTTTACTGACAATCGTTTCCGATCGATGACGCCGAGCCGGCTTTTTCTATTCGTGCTCCTGATCACCGTCGCCTGCGCGCGCACGCCGGTGGTGGCTCCGCCTATTGCCGAAGCACCGCTCCCCGAGGCCACGCCGCAGCCCTATCGACTGCAGCCGGGTGATCTGCTGGAGATCAAATTCTGGGCGGCGCCGGAGCTCGACGAAGAGGTGAGGATCCGTCCCGACGGCGCCATCTCGCTGCCGTTCGTCGACGACGTCCCGGCCGCCGGACTGACCCCGGCCGAGCTCGACGCCGAGCTCACCAAACGCTACGCACGCGAGCTCGCCCTGCCGGAAATCACCGTCATGCTGCGGGACGCGGTGGGCTATTCGGTGTGGGTAGCCGGTGAGGTCGCGAGCCAGGGCGCGATCGCCTGGGAACGACCGATCACCCTGTCCCAGGCCATTCTCACCGCCGGTGGCATCACCTCCGAAGCGCGAATGCGCGAGATCGTGCTCATCCGCACCCTGCCCGACGGCGAGCGCATCGCGCGCAGCATCGATCTCAAGCCGGTGCTGACCGGTGAGAATCCCAATCTCGACCCGATCCTGCAGCCGAGCGACGTGGTGTGGGTGCCGAGCACGACGATCGCCAATGTCAATCGCGTCGTCGATCAATACGTCAACGGCATTCTGCCGCTTCGCCCGGTCCTGACCATTCCCGTGTTGAGCGACCCGTTGATCGACAACAGCCCCGACGACGGCGGCGCGGCCGACGGTGGCGACGGAGGCGGCGCATGATCGAGGAACGCCCGCTGCCGTGGCAGGAGATCGTCGAGACGCTCTTCCGTCGCAAGGGCATGATCATCGGCTGCGCGATCCTCGGCGTGGCGATCGCGTTCGCCGCCACGACCTTGACGCCACCGCTCTACCGTGCCGAAGCGCGGATTCTGCTCACCGAGCAAGCCACCGGCGGACCGCGCGAAGAAGGCATGAGCAGCAGTCAGATCCAGGCCGAGCTGGCGTATCTGCGTAGCCCCACTCTGGTGCGCGCGGTGCTCGAAGACTACGCCGCCAATGATCGCCCGCTGACCCCCGAGGAAACGAGCGGCGAATCGCTGACCCGGACGATTACCGAGCTGCCGAAATCGCTGCGCGGCTCGCTGCACACCCAGCCGCCGGCGAGCCCGATCGACAATCGTATTCGGGTGGTGATCGATCGCATCGAAGTCGAGCGCATCTCCGACACCTACGTCGTCAAGGTGGCCTACACCGACACCGATCCGGAGTGGGCGGCGGCCTTTGTCGACGACCTGGTGGATCATCACGTCAACCGGATCGCCGCCTTCAACGAGGAAAACAACCCCGGCACCTTCTTCAACAAGCAGAAGAACCTGCTCGCCGTGCGCTGGGAAGAAGCGAAGACCGCGCTCAATCTATTCCGCAGGCAATACGGCTCGAATCTGCTCGCCGGTGACCGCTCCCATCTGCGACGCGTGCTCGCCGATCTGGAAAGCGATCGGGTCCGCACCGGCACCGAGGTGCTCGAGCTCGAAGCCAAGGTGACGTATTTGATCCAGGCGCTCGACGAGCGCCCCGAACAGGTGGCTGCCGAATCACGGTCGTTTCAGAATCCGGCGCTGCAATTCCTCACCGAGCGTCTGCTCGAGCTCGAAATCGAACGCAGCGAGCTGCTGATCCGCTACACCCCCGAGTCGACCGCGGTGCGCAACGTCGAGCGTCAGATCGTCGAAGCGCGGAAACTGGCCGAGGAGACGGCGAGTCGTACGCAAGAAGAAACCATGACGGCGCTCAATCCGGCGCGTCAAACCCTCGATCTCGAGCTGGTGAAGGCACAGGCCCAGCTCACCGCCGCGCAGGCGCGGGTGACCGCGCTCGATCAGCAGATCGACGACTATCGCGGCAAGCTGGCTCGGCTCGAATCGTCGAGCGCCGAGCTCGATCGTCTGTCGAACGACGTCGAATCGGCGAAAACGGCCTATCTCAACTACCTCACCAAAGAAGAAGAGGCGCGGCTCAACGCCTCGCTCTCGGCATCCGGCATCGTCAATGTCAGCGTCTTCGAAAAGGCCGCCGTGCCGCTCGAAGCCCAGCCATCGAAACGCGGGCTGAAGTTGATTCTGGGATTGATCGGCGGCCTGGTGGTCGGCGTGCTGCTCGCCTTCGCACGGGATTGGCTGCTCGATCCGACCGTCAAATCGAGCGCTGAAGCACATCGCACCACCGGCGTACCGGTGATCGGCGAGATTCCACGATGATGGACGCGAAACGATGACGCGCACCGGTCTTTTCAAGCGCGGCCTGTTCGGCAAGCAGCGGCGTGACGACACTCCGGAGCCGCAGCCGCGCGACGAAGCCGGCGATCCGATGCTCTTTCCCTACCACCGTGGCCACGCGCCGTCGAGCGCGGCCCAGGCGCGCGCCTACGCCGATCTGCTCGAAAGCCTGCGTGCCCTGGCCGGTAGCGGCAACGTACCGAGCGTGGTGATCGCCGGCGTCGCCAGTGTCGACGCCCTGGCTTCGGTGATCGACGGTCTCGAAGATCAATCCCTGGCGCGCGGTCTCGAAGTCTTCTTCGCCCAGCTGGTGGCCACCGACGGACGTCGCCTGCTGCGGCCCTATCACGCCACCGGGGTCGAACACCTGACCTTCGCCGGCGCCCCCCAGCCCGATCAGGTCCGACGATGGGTGCTCGACGCGTCGACCGAGCGCGATCTCGTGGTGATCGCGGCGCCGCCGCTGGTCGACGCGGTCGACGCCGTGCTGCTGGCACGGGCCTGCGACGGTCTGGTGCTGGTGGTCGAAGCGAGTCGCACCCGACGTGAAGATCTCGAAGCGGCGCTCGACCGGATTCGCACCGGGGAGTGCACCGTGCTCGGTCTGGTGATGGAAAAGAACCGACGCTGGCTCCCCCGCTTCCTGCACAAGCTCTTCACCGGCCCGCCACGAGCCGTACGCACACGCGAGGATTGAGCCCATGGCCCGGGTTCTCTTCTTGACCTCGACGCTGATGATGCCCTTCGTGGCGCACGATCATCAGATCTTGTCGTCGGCTCACGACGTTCGCACCGCCTTACGCAGCAAGCTCCCTAAACGACGCCTGTGGTTGCCCCGGGTGGCTCGGGAGCTGCGGCGCGGGGTCGATCTGGTCTTCGTGTGGTTCGCCGATCCGTGGGATATCGCCTGGATCACCGGCATGGCGAAAGCGGTCGGGGCACGGGTGATCGTGGTGACCGGCGGTTACGACACCACCTGGGTGTCGGCGATCGGCTACGGCCAGATGCACAACGAGGCGCGTCGTCGCAAGCTCCGTCACGCCCTCGATCGCGCCGATCGCATTCTGCCGTTCTCTGAACATGCCGCGCTCGAAGCGCGCGCGCTCGGCATCCAGACGCCGATCGAGGTGCTCTACCCCGGCGTGAATCCCGACTTCCACACGCCCGGCGACGACGACAAAGAGCCTTTGGCGATCACCGTCGGCACGGTGTCGCGCTTCGTCTGGAAACGCAAAGGTCTCGATCAATTCGCTCGGGTCGCGCGGCGGGTTCCGAACGTGCGCTTCGTGCTCGTCGGCCAGATCGCCGAGCCCGCGGTGGCCGAGGTTCTCCGCTCGCTGTCGGGCGGACGGCTCGAGCTCACCGCCGAACGGGTGAGCGACGAGCAGCTGCGCGGGTGGTATCGCCGCGCAGCGGTCTACGCTCAACTCTCGGCCCACGAAGGCTTCGGGCTCGCGCTCGCCGAGTCGATGGCCTGTGGCGCCCTGCCGGTGGTGGCCGAGCGTGGCTCGATTCCCGAGGTGGTGGGACCGATCGGTCGACGGGTGCCCTACGCCGATGTCGATGGCGCCGCCGCCGCGGTGGCGCGGCTCGTCCACGGTGGCGACGCGGCTCGCCACGCGGCGCGTCGACGGATCGTCGAACGCTTCCCGCTCCAGCATCGTCACGATCGTCTGCTCGAGATCGTCGACGAGGTGCTGCAGGGACGATCGCGCCACTAGGCCGCCATGTCGATCATCACCCTCGCGCTGATCGTCGTCGTCGAGCTCGCGCTCGCGCTGGCGGCGCCGTTTCACAGCCTGATGATCGCCGACTTCGTGATGCTCAAGTGGATCCGCTCGGCGAGCCTCGGCGGGGTGAGCGTCGACAAGACCGACGTCATGCTCGGCATGTTGGTGCTCGCGGTGCTGGTGCGTGGGCGCTTTCGGCCGACCGATCTCGCCAAGCATTTTCCCCACTTCGTCCCCTGGTTCATGCTCGGCTCGTTGATGACCGCGTCGTACCTCCACGCGCCGATCAACCATGAAAATCTCACCGATCCGATTCGCATCTCGTACCAGGTCTACCGCTATTGCTGGAAGCCGATCATCTTCTATCCCCTGGCGTTGCTCCTGTTGCGTGATTACGGGCGGATCCGCTGGGTGATGATGGCGATCGTCATCGGCGCCGACATCATCTCGATTCAAGCGATCATCCAGGGCTACACCACCGGTGACGCGGTCGGCCCCTTTCGCACCAAAAACCAGTTCTCCGGCACCCTGGTGCCGGCGGTGCCGATCGCCCTCGCCCACATGCTCTTCCCGCGTCGACGCTGGGAAGCGATCTTCGGTGGCTTCTCGTGGCTCCTGATGATGCGCGCCATCACCATCTCGGGCTCGCGTGGCGGATTGGTGGGCGCGCTCGCCGGCTGCGCGCTCTTTTGCGCCGGGGCGATGCTGATCAGCCTGGGTCGCAAACGTCTGCTCAAGCTCGCTCCGCTGGTGGTCGCGGCCCCGATTTTGCTCATCCTGGTCAATCCGGCGATTCTCGAAGCCCCGACGGTCAAACAGGCCCTGAGCACCGCCGAAGGCACCAAAGACAGTAATATGGCCTGGCGCATCGAGCAGCGCTGGCCCCATTTTTGGGAGATCGCCTGGCAAACACCTTGGCTCGGTCGAGGCTACGACGTCGACTACAGTCTCGGTCCCAATGCCAATACGCCGCACAACGGCTATTTGTCGATCTTCGTGATCTACGGGCTACCGGTGCTCTTCCTGTTGATCTGGTGGATCGTGCGGCACCTCCGTAATTGCTTCGCGCTCTTTTTCTACAGTCGCGATATCGAATACCGCTTCTACATCCTGATGCTCGCCGCGCCGGTGGGGGGCTTGATCCTCCACAACGTCACCGAGGTCACGCTGACCTTCGACTTCTGCTTCAAGGTCTTCTGGACGCTGGTGGCGATCACCTCGATGGCGGTACGCGACGGCTACGGCGTGCCCGAACGGGTCAAGAACCAGCACGCCGACGACCTCGCACGGCCGGCAATTCACCTGCCACGCGCCGCCTGACGATCTCCTGGCGATTTCAGTGATAGCTTCTACTGAACGGTAGGATTTCGACTCTCGCCGCCCGAGCTTCTCCAGCCTATGCGTATCGCCTATCTGCACTATCTCCACAGCGCGAAAGACGGCACTCGCGACCGGACCCGGCATTTCACCGATGCCATCCGCGATCACGGTCACGAGATCGACATCCATCCGATGAATCTGGCCCGCGATCTCGGCGTCCCGGTGGGCGAGACGAGCACCACCATGACCCCGACGCGTACCCGACGACTCCGCTCCTGGGCCAAGAAACGCTTCGGCCGCTGGCTTCACGAGCCCAAAGAGCTGGTGTGGAACCTGCCCTACTCACGCAAGGAAAACGAGCTGCTGACGTCGATCCCCCGCCCGGATGTGCTCTACGTGCGTCCGTCGCGGCTCGGCGTGTCGATCACCAGGGTGGCGAAGCGCCACGACCTTCCTCTCCTGCTCGAAATCCACGCGCCGATGGCGGAGCGTCTGCAAACCGAGCAGTATTGGCGTATGCCCATCGCCCCCGAGGAAATCGAGCGCTACCGCCTGCGTCGCGCCAGCGCGATCACCGTGGTGTCGCGCTCGCTCGGCCGCTATCTGGCCACCCGCTACGACGTCGACGAACGACGCTTCGCGGTGGTGCACAACGGTGCCGACGTCGCCCGCTTTCACCCCGACACGCCGCGTGATCCCGAGGTGGTCGAACGACTCGGTGACGGACCGGTGGTGGGCTTTGTCGGCTCGTTCAAGGAATGGCACGACGCCGATTTGCTCGCCGACGTCATCTCCCGGGTGGCGGCCTCCCGTCCCGAGGCGCGTTTTCTACTCGTCGGCGACGGCCCGACGGTGGGCGCGGTACAGCCGGTCGTCGACTCTCTCGGCGAGCGTGCCCTCTTGTTGCCCTGGGTCGCACACGCCCGCATGCCGGCGCTGATGGCGTCGATCGACATCGGGATCTTGCCGGCCGCCGACTTTTATCGCTGCCCGCTCAAGGTGGTGGAATGGATGGCCGCCGGCACCGTGCCGGTGCTCCCCGATCACTCGCCGATTCACGAGCTGGCCACGAATGGCGAGCAAGGGCTGTATTTCAGCCCCGGCGACCGTAAGGGCTGCGCCGACGCCGTGCGTCGCTTGCTCGACAACGAGACGCTTCGTACGCGTCTCAGCCACGACGCCGCCCGTCGCGCACGCGCCGAAATGACCTGGCCCAAACGGGCCGAGCTGGCGATCGACGCCTGCCACCTGGCGATGCGCTGGCATCGTCACGACACCCAAGGCACGAAGCCCGAAACGGGACCGTCGCCGCTTTCCGAACCGGTGCACGTATGAGCGAGATGGCCGCCCTCGCCGAGCTGGCGAACGTCGATCGCGCCGATTTCGAACACGCGGTCGAGCACACCATCATGCCGATGATCGTGTCGCTCGGGGTCGGGACCTATTGGACGCATTTCAAGCGCCTGCTCGACGACGACCACGACACCCCCGAGAACCTCGCCGCCCTCCAATGGCGGCAGGTCATGGCGACGCTCGGCCATGCCGCCGAGCGCGTACCGCTCTATCGGGATCGCTTCGCCGCCGCGGGCGTTCGGGTCGACGAGCTCCGCGATCCGCGTGATCTCGTCACGCTGCCGACGATCGACAAACGCACCATCGTCTCGGCCTTTCCCGACCAGATCACCGATCGTGACGCGGAGCGCGATCATTGGCGCTATCGCTCCACCTCGGGCACCGCCTTTCGCGTCATGACGGTCACCGATCACGACGCCCGGCAGTGGCGCTACGCCCTCCACCTCCGCTCGCTGCACCACGCTGGCGGCTACCGGATGGGTCGTCCCCAGATGGCGATTCGCACCACCGCCTGTGTCGAAGCGTGCTCGGTGGACGGTAACGAGGAGGCGATGGATGCCGACGCGCTGCCGGTGGAACGCGTGTGGCCGCCGTGGGGGCTCGCCGAGCTCACCCTGCAAGAGCAGAATCTCGATCCGCTGGCGCCCCGGGGCGTCCCGATTCCACCGCGGCGCGCCGACGACGTCTTGCACCGTCTCGACGAAACTCGACCGGCGGTCTTGCGTGGCTTGCCGACCTATCTCCTGACCCTGGCGCGACGGCTCGCCGAAAGCGGTCGTCACGCGCCACCGATCGGTCGGGTGATCGTGCAAGACGCGCTCGCCCCACCGGCGCTCAAAGCCGAGCTCGCCGCCGCCTTCCAATGCCCGGTGCACGAAACCTGGGGCTCGTCCGAGCTCGGGAGCGCCGCCGCCGAAGCCGAGTTGGACGGTGGGCTGCTCGTCGCGCCACGATGCTTCCTGGTCGAGGTGATCGACCGCAACGGCGCCCACGTGGCGCCTGGCGAGCTCGGCGAAATCGTCGTCACCGCCACCACCAACCGCGCCATGCCGCTGATCCGCTATCGCCTCGGAGACGTCGGTCGTTTGCTCCCCACGGTCCCCGGCTCGATTCACGGCGCGCCCCGGTTGGTGATCGAGGGTCGGGTGCGTGAATGCGTCGACGGCCCGCACGGTCTGGTGACCCCGCGCGCGGTCTACCAAGCGCTCGCGCCGCTGCTCGGCGCCGGCTGGTTCCAGCTTCGAGAGCGCAACGAGCATCGATACGATCTCGACATGGTGCCCGATCCGGACGGACCGCCGACGCATCCCGACGACATCGCCGCCGCGCTCGCGCCGCTGCTCGGCGTCGCCGAGATCCGCGTCCGCAAGGTGCGCACCATCTATCCGGCCGAATCAGGCAAATATCTGAGCATCCTGGCGCTCGATCGCGACCATGCCCCGCGTGATGTCTGATCCCGTGATGCCTGCTGCCAACGCGACACGCTTCGATGGCACCGCGCGCCGGGCCGATTTTCCCGCGCTGCTCGAAGATCTCGAAGACGGCCGACGTCCGATCTATCTCGACAGCGCCGCCACCACCTTGATGCCCAACCAGGTGCTCACGGCGATCGACACCTTTCATCGTCGTGCCTGTGGCTCGGTGGGTCGGAGCGTGCATCACTTTTCGCGTGAGGGCACGCGCGCGTATCAACGGGCGCGTGCGACCGTGGCGCGTTTCGTCGGTGGCGACGAACACGAGCTCGTCTTCACCCGCAACACCACCGAGGCGATCCACCTCGTCGCCACCGGGCATCCGGCGATCCGCGACGCCCGGGTGCTGACCACGCTCGCCAACCACCACTCGGCGCTGCTCCCCTGGACCCGTGGCGACCGCGTCGTGCCACCGGTCCACCTCCACCCCGACGGCACGCTCGACCTCGACGACCTGGACGCCAAGCTCGGCGACGTCGATCTGCTCGTGCTGCCGGCGGTCGTCAACGCGCTCGGGCTTCGCATGCCGATCGAGACGGTGATCGAGCGCGCGCGTCGCGCCGGGGTCATGGTGCTGCTCGACGGCGCGCAGGCGGTGCCCCACATGCCGATCGACGTCAACGAGCTCGACATCGACTTCCTCGTCTGGAGCGGCCACAAAATGCTCGCCCCTCTAGGTATCGGCGTGCTCTGGGCCCGACGCGAGCACCTCGAAGCGATGTCGCCGGTGCTGCTCGGTGGTGAAATGGTCGAGCGTGTCTGGCTCGAATCAGACGAAGACATCGCCTTCGAAGCCAAAGAGGGCCCGGCTCGATTCGAAGCCGGCACACCCAACGTCACCGGTGCGGTCGCGCTCGCCACCGCGTGCGAGTACCTCGACGATCTCGGTCTCGAGAATGTCCACTCTCACGTCAGCGAGCTGGCGCACGCCGCGCGTCGACGGCTGCGCGCGCTCGACGGCATCGCGGTGCACGGCCCCGCGACCGACGACGACGTCGCCACCGCGGTCACCTTCGGCTTTCCGGGCATGCGTGCCCATGCCCTCGCGCTGATGCTCTCCAACCGTTTCGGCATCATGGTGCGCTCGGGGCACCATTGCGCCGAGCCGCTGCACCAGACGCTCGACCTGCCGCCGACCGTCCGAGCATCGTTTTACCTCTACAACGACCACGACGACGTCGACGCGCTGGCCGACGCGCTCGCGACCATTCGACAGACTCTCTAGCGACTCCTCTATCGACCCATCACCCAGCCGGGTATAGTCGGCGTCCGATATCCGGTCGAGGTAACACTGTGAATGCTCTCAAGCGCTTCGCCAAACGGCGACTGCCTCCCACGTGGATTGCGACCTTGCGTCGCTTGCGTCGTCGCGAGCGACCACGGGACGGTCATTACTCCGTGGCGTTGAAACGTGAAGACATCGAGAACGAGGGCTACAAGGCCTTCTTTGGTGGCGGCGCGGCGAGTTGGGAGCAGCGTGGCCGCTTTCAGCTCGACTTCCTGACCGCGATGGGCATGGGAGTGGACGCGCGTCTGCTGGATGTCGGCTGTGGCCCGGGCCGGGCGAGCAAGCACCTGGTGGCCTACCTCGACCGCGACGGCTATGTCGGAGTCGACTACAACGCCGACTTCATCAGCATCGCCACCCAGGTCACGGACGAAGAGGGGCTCACCGACAAACGCCCGCGTTTCGCCGTGGTGCAGAACTTCGATTTTGCTCTCGACCCGACATCGATCGACTACGCGCTAGCCTTCTCGGTCTTGAACCACTGCGATGTGGAGCAGAAGGCCAACTTCTTCCGCCATATCGACCCGGCCATGAAGCCGGGCGGGCGAATCTACATCTCTCACGCCGGTTGGTTCGAAGAGAGCTATGTACGACAAAGTGGGCTCTCGTGTACGCGCCGTATCGGAGCGGATGCATTCGACATCCTCCGCTATGGATGGCGCAAGGCCGACTCGATCTTCCCGATCGTCGAGCTCACCCGGAGCTGAACGATCTCCGTCCGAAATCGACCCTACCGAAATCTTGACCCAGGCCACGACGGCACTGATATAGGCTCTGCGTGATGAGCGACAAATCACGGGGCAAGCTCGCCAAGACGCTGACCCTGTTCGATGTATATGCGATCTCGACTGGCGCCATGTTCAGCTCGGGGTTCTTCTTGCTGCCAGGCATCGCCGCGTCCTATACCGGGCCGTCGGCATACTTGGCGTATCTCACCGCTGGATTCCTGATCCTGCCGGCGATGCTGTCGATGGCCGAGCTCTCGACAGCCATGCCCAAGGCGGGTGGCACCTACTTCTTTCTCGACCGCAGTCTCGGTCCGCTGATGGGCACGGTCGGTGGCCTCGGCTCGTGGGTGGCGGTGGTCTTCAAGAGCGCCTTCGCGCTGGTCGGCATGGGTGCCTACCTGGCGCTCTACATCGACGTGCCGATCACCCTGTTGGCGGTGATCCTGACCGTCGTCTTCGGTTTGGTGAACGTCTTCGGCGCCAAAGAGACGACCGCGCTACAGCGGCTCCTGGTGGCGACCCTGGTGTCGATCCTGGCCGCCTTCGTGATCAAAGGCCTGATCATTCTCGAACTGCCCGAGGCCTTGTACCCACGCGCCACCTACGGCGAGTTCTTTCGCTCCGGCGTGATCGGCTTCGTCACCACCATCGGCCTGGTCTTCGTGTCCTACGCCGGTCTCACCAAAGTGGCGAGCGTCGCCGAGGAAGTCGAAAACCCCGATCGCAACATCCCCCTCGGCATGACCCTGTCGTTGATCACCGCCACCCTGGTCTACACCCTGGGCATGATGGTGATGATCAACGTGCTCCCCGCGGAGGAGCTCTACGCCAGCCTGACACCGGTGGCCGACGCCGGACGGCAATTCCTCGATTGGATGCCCTACGACCTGGGCGTGATCCTCATCGTGGTGGCGGCGATCGCCGCCTTCGCCTCGACCGGCAACGCCGGCATCCTGTCGGCGTCGCGCTACCCCTTCGCCATGGCGAAGGACAAGTTGGTGCCGAACACCTTCAGCCACCTCGGCCGCTTCGGGACGCCGACGCTGGCGATCACCGCCACCGTGCTCGCCATGGTGGCGATCCTCCTGCTCCTCGATGTCGAATCGGTGGCCAAGCTGGCCAGCGCCTTCCAGCTCTTCCTTTTCGGTCTGGTCAGCGTCAGCGTGATCGTCATGCGCGAGAGTCGGATCGAAGCCTACAAACCTGGCTTTCGCGCGCCGTTTTATCCGTGGCTGCAGATCGCCGGTCTGCTGATCTCCTTTTGGCTGATCGTCGAAATGGGCATCCTGGCGATCGGCTTCACCGGCATGCTCACCATCGCGTGCGCCGTCTGGTATCAGTTCTACGCCGCCGCGCGCACCGAACGTAGCGGCGCGATCTTTCACGTCCACGCACGGCTCGGCGCCAATCGCTACGAAGGCTTGGAACGCGAGCTGATGGGCATCATCCACGAGCGAACGAAGAGCGAGAACCTCTCCTTCGAATCGCTCATCGCCCGCTGTACCTTCATCAACGCCACGAGCGCCAAACCGCATCGCGTGCTCGAGGTCGTGTCGGAACGGCTCGCCGGTCGCACCGAGCACGGCCCGGCGCATATCGAAGAAGCCTTCGGTGACCTCACCGCCTCGGGTCAACCGCTCGGCGAGAATGTGATGATCTGGTATCGCGCCCTCGATCGTCTCGAACAGCCCGAGCTGGTGATCGTCCGCCTCCCCGATACCGTCGAGATCGACGTCCCGGGTGGCGAAGCCGTCCACACCCTGATGTTCCTGATCGCACCCCGCAAGATCGCCGGTCTCGACCTGCGTCTCGCCGGTCATCTCGCCGAGATCGTGCAGAGCGAGCAATTCGTCCGCGACTGGCTCGACGCCGATCTCGATCGTGATCGTCGCGAAATCCTCATGCGCGACGACCACTTCCTACACGTGCCGGCGTCCGCGATTCCCCTGCTCGTCGAACACTTCGGCCAGACCATCGGCGATATCGACAGCGAGCTACCGGGTAGCTGTCTGATCGCGCTCATCGAGCGTGGCGACCAGCTGATCATCGCCAAACCACACGAAGTGCTCCTCGCCGGCGACGAAGTCGCGATCATCGGTGAGCCCGAAGACCTGGAGAAACTCGGCGCCACCCCGGTCGCCGAAATCCGCAGCGATCAGGTGATCGCTCCTTTGGCGAGAGTCGAGCCATGGCCTACGACGAAGCGGTAGCCGAGCGTCTCCGCGTCATCCTGCTCGAGCGCCGGGACATCGAAGAAAAACGCATGTTCGGTGGCGTCGCCTTCATGCTCGACGGCAACATGCTGATCGGCGTGAACCGCGACGAGATCATGGCCCGCGTCGGCCTCGAGCAATTCGACGACGCGCTCGAACGCCCCCATGCCCGGGTGATGGACTTCACCAAACGGCCGATGAAAGGCTGGATCACCGTCGAACCGGATGGCTTCGCGTCGGATGACGATCTACGAGGCTGGGTCGATCTGTGCGTGCGTTTCGTGACCACGCTGCCGAAGAAATAGCGTCCTCAAAAAACAACGCCCCGACAAAGAAAACGGCCCACGACCGTGAGGTCGCGGGCCTTTCGTTCGCCGATTGTAGCGAACGCCAGCGGTCAGTTCTCGAGCTGACGCAGAGGCGCGACGTCTTCGGCACGCTGGCCGGCGAAGAGCAGTCGACCGTTCTCGAAGGTGCCGTGGAGGGCGAGGGCGAGGACTTCGCCGAGCTCGCTGACGCCGACGACTTCGATCTGCTCACGGGTGTCGGCGGGCAGATCTTCGAGGTCGCGGAGGTTGCGCTTGGGCAGCACGAAGGTGCGGATGCCGGCGCGCACGCCACCGAGGATCTTCTCTTTGACGCCACCGATCGGCAGCACGCGACCCGAGAGGGTGATTTCGCCGGTCATGGCGAGATCATGGCGTACGCGACGTCCGGTGAGCGCGGAGACCAGCGCGGTCGCCATGGTGACACCCGCCGACGGACCGTCTTTGGGGATCGCGCCCGCCGGCACGTGGATATGGACGTCGTGCTCGAACATGTCGGTCTCGAGCTTGAGACCTTCGACGTGCGAGCGCGCGTACGACCACGCTGCCTGAGCGCTTTCCTTCATCACGTCACCGAGCTGGCCGGTGAGCTCGAGACGCCCTTTACCGGGCATGACGGTGGCCTCGACGAACATGATGTCGCCACCCACCGGGGTGTAGTACATCGCGGTGGCGACGCCGACATCGTCGTGCTCCATCATCGACTCGGGGTGGACCCGAGGCCGCCCGAGCAGGCTGTCGACCGCTTCGGCATCGACGGTCATCTCGGTCACGTCACCCCCGGCGATCTTGCGCGCTACCTTGCGCATGATCTTGCCGATCTCACGCTCGAGCTGCCGCACGCCGGCTTCGCGGGTGAATTCGCTGATCGTGCGCGCCAGGGCGTCGTCGGCGAGACTCACCTGGGAGGCGTCGAGACCGTTCTGATCGAGCTGACGCGGGATCAGGTATTGCTCGGCGATCGCCTTTTTCTCACGCTCGGTGTAGCCGTCGAATTCGACCGTCTCCATACGATCGAGCAGCGGTGCCGGGATCTGGTGGATGAAATTCGCCGTGCAGACGAACATCACCTCGGAGAGATCGAACGGCAGACCGAGGTAGTGGTCGGTGAACGAATCGTTCTGCGCCGGATCGAGGACTTCGAGCAAGGCCGACGCCGGGTCGCCCTGAAAGGAGACACCGAGCTTGTCGATCTCGTCGAGCAGGAAGACCGGGTTCTTGGTCCCCGCTTGCTTCATGCCCTGGATGATGCGGCCTGGCATGGCGCCGACGTAGGTCCGACGATGACCGCGGATGTCGGCTTCGTCGCGCGCGCCACCGAGTGAAATCCGCACGTACTCGCGGCTGGTGGCGCGAGCGATGGATTTGGCGAGCGAGGTCTTGCCGACACCCGGAGGTCCGACAAAGAGGAGAATCGGCGCCCGCACCTTGGTTTTGGCGTCGTCGCTCGTCTCGGTGCTCGTTTCGGTGCTCGTCTCGCCGGAGGTAGCGATGGCCGGCTCGGTCTCGAGCTCGGGATCCCAGCCGGCCAGCGGCTCGTCGACGCTTGCCGTCTCGACGACGGCTTCGTCTGACGCGGCTGCGTCGGAAGCGGCTTCGCCATTCTCTTCGGCGGCGAGCCGGAGCTGACGCACGGCGAGGAATTCGAGCACGCGATCTTTGACGTCGCTCAGACCGTAGTGATCGGCGTCGAGCACCCCTTGAGCGTGCTCGAGATCGATGTTCTCGTCGCTGCGCTCGTTCCACGGCAGCTCGGCGACGGTCTCGAGAAAGGTCCGAATGACCTGCGATTCCATCGACTCACGACCGATCCGGCCGAGCCGTTTGAGCTCGCGATCGACTTCCTTACGCGCGTCGGCGGGGAGATCGAGCTCGGCGAGACGCTCACGCAGCTCGTCGACGTCCTCACCATCTTCCTCGTCACCGAGCTCTTGACGGATCGCCTTGAGCTGCTCGCGCAGGTAGATCTCACGCTGACGATCACCGAGCTCTTCCTGGACGCGATTCTTGACCTTCTCCTGCGCGTCGATCACCTCGATCTGCTTTTCGACCGCGATCAACACGCGCCGCAACCGCTCCTCGACCGACAGGGTCTCGAGCAGCGCCTGGCGTTCGACGCTGGGAAGATCGAGATAACCGGCGACCAAATCGGCGAGTCGACCCGGATCATCGACCGAGCTGAGCACCTGCCGCACGCCGTCACGCGACAGACCGGCGCGCTGGGCGAGCTCGGCGGCGCGGGTGCGCGCTTCGCGATAGAGGCCCTGGAACGCCGTATCCTCGGCATCGAGCGGCGCCATCTCCTCGGCGTCACGCACCGCCGCCTCGAAGAAACCACGCTCGTTCTCGACCAAACGCATGGCGATACCACGCTCGAGACCGTGCAGGATCACCTGGACGCCATTGAGAGCGCGCTGAATCTGCTCGATCTTCGCCACGGTACCGATGGTGTACAGACCCTCGGCGGTCACATTGTCGGTGTTCTGGCGTTGGGTGGCGGCGAAAATCAGACCATCACCCTTCTGCGCCGCTTCGATGGCGCGCAACGTCGCGGCACGACCCGCGGCGATCGGCATCGTGATGGCCGGAAATAAAACGAGATCACGCAACGGCAACACGGGCAAAGTGCGGATCGCCGGCACGATTTCGGGGATAGGGGTGGAATTCCGTGAATCGCTCATGTCATGTCCTCGGTGCAGGTTTCGGATTCGAGGCGCCCTCTCTTTCTCTGGCGAGAAAAACGGGCTGTCGAACCCATCGGCGAGGCGAGACACCGCGCCGTGTCGAACCTGATAACCAAACGCTCAGGTCTCTTATTCCCAAGACTGAGCATGAACGGCTCAGCATCGAAAAAGGAGGTAGCCTACTTTCGATGATGCAAGCGAAAACGCACGATCTCACGCAGCATGGCGAGCGAGTCGCGAATCGGGTGGACGCGGGAATCCGGTGAGTTGTGCCAGTGCACGCCGACCTCGACCACCTCGTGCCCGGCGCGGCGCGCCAGCCACACGAGCTCGACGTCGAAAGCAAAGCCATCGGTGATCAGCTCGGCGAACAACGACCGCGCGATCTCTCCGTCGAGCAGCTTGAAGCCGCATTGGGTATCGCGAATGCCACCGACCCCGGCGAGTCGGATGATGCGGTTGAAGGTCTTGCCCATGAATTCGCGATAGAAGGGCTGGCGCAGGGTGATTTCCGACGACGACACCGACCGGCTGCCGAGCACCAGGGGCGCGGAGGCGAGATGCGGCACGAGCCGCTCGAGATCTTCGATCGGGGTCGAGAGGTCGGCGTCGCTGAGCAGAATGCGCGAGCCCCGGCTGGCGAGCACCCCACGTCGGACCGCCGCGCCTTTGCCTCGATTTTTGGGCTGACGCAAAACGGTGACGCCCTGCTCGCCAAATCCTTCGGCGATCTCCACCGTGTCGTCACGGCTGCCGTCGTCGACCACCAAGATCTCGTAGAGCGCACGTTTGCGCACCAGATGATCACTGATCCGCAACAGGGTCGAGCCGAGACGATTGGCCTCGTTATAGGCGGGGATGACGACGCTGAGAACGGGTTCCATCGGATCGATCGTAGCAGCGACCAGCCCCGGCCGCCGTCACCCGTCGGTATCGGTCGATTGGAGATCGTCGAGAATCGCCGCCATCGCCACACGGTGCCCGGCGGCGGTCCAATGCCCGTCCTGAGGAAAGTAGAGCTCGGTGGTCTCGGCGGCATCGGCGAGCGCGGGCGTCAGGTCGATGAAGCGATGTCCACCCGACTCGAGCATCGTGGTGGTCACGTCGAGGCTGTCGAGATGCAGGCTCTTGCGCCAGCCGCTGCCGGTGATCGCCCCGTCTTTGGGAATCACCACCACCACCAGCTCGGCACCGAGCTCGGCGCAGCGTTCGGCCAGATGATCGAGCAATGCTGCGGTCACCGGCCAGGCCTCGCCCATGCCACGATGCTCGGCGATCGACCACAGCCGCGTCCCCACCATGCCCCACAAGCGCGACAGGGGCGGGCCGATCCGCGCCTCGGGCACCGGCACATTGACCAGCCGGGGCGCACCGTCGTCGAGCACGAACCGTGGCTTGGCATAGCCATAGTGCGAGGTCCGCGCATTGCGAAAGATGTCGCCGATAAAGAGACCGAGCATGACGACATCCGGCTCGAAGGAAGCGCCGTGCTCGTCGAAACGAAGGATCTGCTGATCGGTGCCGTAGCCGGCCACCGACAGATTGATCACCTCGGTATCCGCCATCCACGCTTCGAGCAGCGCCGGCCAGCTCTCGACCTCCTCGACACCGTGACCAAAGCTGAACGAATCGCCGATCACGACGATGCGGCGTACCCCGTCGAGCCGTGCTTCGGGATAGATCTGGCCATCCCGAAAGCCCTGCTCGTTGATCGCCACCTCGACATCGAATTCAGGCGTGATGTGGCGCTCGCTGCTCCCGGGCACCAAATCCCAGCCCAGCGTTTCGTGGTAGGCGATCGTCGTCGCGCCATCGTCCTCGACCGCCGCGCCGACCCCGACGATACGCAGCGCGACCTCGAGGAAAAGCACACAAACCAAAAGGGAGAAGCCGACGAGAATGAGCTTGCCCCGCCAGCCGGCGAGCCAAGCGGGCACGGAAGAAGATTCGGGCGAATCAGAATCGGTCATGGGCGCATGGTGCGTGTGGAAACGTCTAAGGTCGCGCAAATACTGGGTAAAGAGGCAGAGGAGCGGAGATTAGCATCGGCGTCTGAAGCGGACAAGACTCCGGACACGCGGTGACGGATTTGCTCGGATCCTCGGCGCTGGTACGATCCGCGCTTGATGATGCACTCGCTTCGCGCCCGTCTCGTCCGCTTCCTTCCCAGTCTGCTTCTCGGTCTCATCAGCCTGACCGTCGCCGTGGCCTTCGCCGAAATCGCGGTGCGGATGGTGGCGCCCCAGCCACGGGAGGAAATCACCCCGGGGCTCTACGAGGCCGACCCACCCCGGCGGTTTCGTCTCCAACCCGGACACGAGGGCACGGTGTCGAATCTGGTCGAGTTCCAGACCTCGGTGTCGGTCGATGATCGCGGGCTCCGTCGTGGCACCCCCGAAGCGACATCCGACGACGCGCTGCGGATCGTCGCGATCGGTGATTCGTTTACGTTTGGATGGGGCGTCGAAGGCGACGAGGCGTTCGCGGCTCGGATTCCCGCGTATCTGGATCGCACCGGTCTCGATCGAGCCGTGACGACTCTGAACGGTGGCGTCGCCGGCTGGGGCTTGCCCGACATGGTCGACTGGCTGGAGGCGTACGGGCTGGCGCTCGAGCCCGACGTGGTGCTGCTGTGTATTTTTCTCGGTAACGACCTGCTCGACGCCACCGAGGTCCATCGTCAAATCGACATGGCCGAGGGGCTGGTGGCCGCCGCGCCACGCGCTGGAGGCTATCGTCAAGCCGTGCAGCGCAATCTGCACGTCGCGCGACTGGCCAAACGGGCCTTGCCACCGGGTCTGCAGGCCAAGCTACGCGGCATGGTCGGGCTCGCGGAGCCGTGGGCGATCACCTACCTGCGTGACCGGCTGCGGATGTACGCCAACACGCCCGACGCGCTCGCCGCCGAAGGCCGTCAGGTCAGCGCCGAAGCGCTCGATCGGCTGCTCGACCTGACGACGGCGCGCGGGATCAAAGTCGCGGCGGTCTTCGTGCCCTCCCAGCTCGAGGTGGACGACGACTATTGGGACGCCATGATGCGCGCCTTCGAGGTCGATCCCACCACCCACGCGCAAGACGTCCCGGCAACCTTCTTCGCAACGCGGCTCGCGTACGCCGAGGTGCCCACCCTCGACCTCACCCCGGCGTTTCGCGACGCACACGACGCGGGCCAAGATCTCTACTTCCGCTACGACCCGCATTGGACCGTCGCCGGTCACGAGCTCGCCGCGCAAGAAATCGGCGCGTTTCTCGACGCCTCCGGCCTGCTCGAGCCGACCGCCGAGCCCGAGATCGAGGCCGAAGGCTCGATCTGAGCGGCCCTTTCTTTCTCGACACGACACACGAACCGGTTGGAACGCTCGTCCGACCGGCACACGAGCCTTCCGACCCGGTCGGATAGCTTTCACCACATGGCGGATCGCGCTCCTACCCGATAAGGATGACGTTTCCCGATGGCAGAGGCGTTCGTATCCGCGTTCTGGATGTCTTTGCCAGATGGCAGAGCCGTTCCGACCCGGTCTGGATGACTCTCTTGCTTGGAAGATTTCGCTTCGTGCTGGACATTCAGTCCCTGGAGATCGGCACCTTCGCCCAGCCCTGACTCTGGGTGAACTCCCGCGCCGCGAAGACCCAGATGACGACCTTTTTGTCGTCGAGCGCGTCGCCACGCCGCAGCAAGGAGACGCGCGCCGGGGTCGCGCCCGAGCCCCGGACGCCGATCAGGTCGACGGGAAAGCCGAGCTCGGCGGCGAGACGGTCGGCCAGCCCACCACCCTCGGCGTGAAGATCGCCACCGACATGGAAGACCAGGGCGTGGCTATCGCCGAGCACGAGCACCGGACTTTCCGGATCGATCGGCCCGACGTCGACGACCTGCGTGAACGTCAGCTCCTCTTGCGCGGGTCGTGGTTCGGGCAGCATGAGCCACAGATCGCCTTCGATGGTGAGCGTTTCGTCGCGTAGCTCGTACGTTGTTCCTTCAGCAGCCAGCCAGTCGGGCGTGTCGAGCGCGGCGAGGATCGCGGCGCTCGCGAGCGCAATGCCCTGGGGCGCATAGTGCGTATCCTGGCGGCAATAGAGCGCGTCGGATTGCGCGGCGGCAAAAACCGGCGCCAGATCGACCACCTCGACACCTTCATCACGCAGCACCTCGATGAAGCGACGATCGGCGGCATCGAGACGTCCGGCCGGAGGATCGCCGGGCAGCCGATCGGCATAGACCGCCGCCTTGGTGGGAACGGGCACCAGAAGCAGGCGAATGCCCTTCGCTTCGAGTTGCCGATGAAAGTCGAGAATCGCCGGAAGAGGATCGCGTTCATCGGCCCGTGGCGCACGACTCGCTTCCTGGGCCGCGTCGCCCCAATACTCTCCGGCGGCGAGATGACGCAGCTCGGCGGGGAGAAAGAGCCAGCCTGCATCGCCCTCGATCGGCACAGCCGGATCCCCGGCGAGCATGGGCTCGAGATAGGCCGCAACTTCGGCCGGATCCGCGAGCTCGAAGGCGTCGACGGTCGACGGAGCCTCGGGCGGCGCTTCTTCAGGAACTTCCGAAGCCTCGGGGGCGGCACACGCGACGAGGCATACGAGCAGTAGGGGCAGGATCTTGATCATCGCTTCTCCCAGAGTTCCATGACATACGCGTCGAGCAACAACGACTCGGGATCGGTGAGCTCGAAGCGTTGCACGCCACCGAGCTCGGTGTCGAGGTCGGCGAGGGTGACGGTGAGCCGATCACCCGGGCCGAGTCGAGCTGCCTCGGTGCGTTCGCGTTCACGGATCGCCCAGGCGAAACCGATGATGGCCTCGCCGCTCGGTAGCTCGAGACGCAACGCGACCAGAGCTTCGCTGTAAGGCGTATCTTCCGGCGGCGGAATCGGCGCCACCGCCTCGACCACGACGTCGATCGGTTCGTCGAGCTCTACGGTCGATTCAGCCGTGACCCGCTCTGTTGCTTCGGGCAGGTCGACGTTCCGCCAATCCCCCACCACCAGCTCACGCACCGCGAAGCTCCACACGACCACCTTCGTCGTCGTCATCGCCTCGGGTCGATCGGCCCAATGACGCGCCAGCTGACGCCGTGCCGCGACCGTTGCACCGGCGTCGACCGCGAACACCGAGACCGGTCGCTCGATCCCCCGCGCCAGATGCGCGCCGAGCCCACCCGACTCGCCCCAGCCGTCGATCCGATCGAAGACGTTGGTAAAGCTATCGCCGATCAACACCACCTCGGCGACCTCGGCCGACCGCCACGGCTGCCCGGCGACGTCGACTCGGCGATGCTCGATCCGATCAGGCTCGAAGCGCGCCGCCGGTGGCATCCACCACCGATGGCCGTCCGGTAGCCGCAACGCCTGCCAGAGATCGCCCCGATGCTCGATCGGCTGCAAGGTCTCGTCGACCACGAGCTCCGCTCCCCCATCGAGCCTGGGCGCGACCACCTCGGCGATCGTTTCGGCGGCTGCCAC
>JBCDBH010000029.1:0-28316 GCA_039184055.1 Acidobacteriota bacterium | reverse complement strand
GCGATGACGATGATCAGCTCGAGGAGGGTAAAGGCACGTGTGTTCTGCTTCGTCATGAAATCACCATTCGCTGTAGGGAACACCGTTGAGGCCCACGCCGACCGACAGGGAGTAGACGTCGTAGACGTTCTCACCGCCCCATGAGGACGCGTCCCAATCGTCTTGATAGCTACGCAATCCCCATTCGGCTTCACCGGTCATCGGGTCGACCGGAATCCGCCGCAGAAAACGCTTCTTGAGATCGACCTGGCCGACGATGTCGACGCCTTCGACCATTAGATCGAGCTCGGACGGATAGCCGTTGGTGCCGAGATCGATCGGTAGCAAACCGGCGTCGCTATAGCGCTTGTACTCGTCGATGGCGTTGCGCATGGTGCGCAGGTGCTGCCGGAGCTCGATTTCCTTGCTCCGTTTGACGGTGTAGCGCGCCACGGGCCAGGCGACACCGGCCAAGGTGACGAGGATGACGCAGACCACGACCAGCTCGACCATGGTGTAGCCGCGCCGTCGACGTGACGACGCGGCGTTCGAGGTGGAAGAGGTCGTGGTGAGGGTGTGGTCGTTCATGGTTCAACCAATCCTACGGACGCCGGCCACCGAGTGTTGGGACGTCTCAGGTCTCGCCGTCTTCGTCTTCGTCGAAACCGGTGGGAGCGAGATCGATACCCGGATTCTGCTGCTGCTCCTCGGGGTTTTCGACGTCTTCCTCACCCTCGGCGTTCTGCAGACCGCGGGGCAGCGAGCGCAGACGACGCTGGAGACGCTCGTCGGCGGCGGTCGCTCGATCGCCGTCGAACGGCCCCTGGACACCCGATTCGACCCGCGCCGAGCCACGGAAGGAGATGTTCGACTCGGTACCGACCCAGATCGGTAGCAAGTCGGCCTCGGTGATGTCGGCGCGGCGGACGATGTGCGGCGTCAGAGTCAAGACGATGTCGGTACGCTGGTTGTTGGTGTTCTCGTTGGTGAACAACCGACCGAGTACCGGGATGTCGGACAGCCCCGGGATACCGCTTTCGTCGTTGATCTCGTCGGTACGGATCAAGCCGGCGAGAAAGTTCGTCTCGCCATCACGCAAGCGAATCGCCGTCTCGATGGTGCGGGTGGCGATGATCGGCTGCGACTGGCCGTTGGCGCCCTGGACCGATCCCGACAAGGTGCTCACCTCGACCATCAGCTTGAGGCTCACTTCCTCGTTGTGGTGGACCCGGGGCTCGATCTCGATCGTGACACCGACATCTTGATACTGGAACGAGGTCACCGGCACGATGTTGCCACCGACGGTATTCGCGGTGTTGAAGCTCGTGGTGGGAACCGGAATCCGGTCACCGATGGTGAGCGACGCCTTTTCGCCTTCGCTGATCCGCAGCTTGGGCTGGGCCAGGAGCTGGGCGTCGGACGCCTGCTTGAGGAAGTTGAACGTGAAGTTGGGTACGGAGAGCACCCAATTGTTGGAGTTCAAATTCTCGAGGTCCGACAGCCGAAGCGGAATGTCCTCACCACCCAGATCGAGACTGGCCGACACCGAGCTCTGACTCAGCTGGAGACCGAGATTCTGAAGCTTGGTGGTGTTGATCTGCAGGAGCTCGACATCGATCACGACCTCGGCCTTGGCCTTGTCGTTGGACAGAATGATCTGTTCAGCGACCTTGACCTTGTCGGCGGTGTCGCGAAGGACGATGGCGTTGAGCTGTTCGTTCGACGCCACGTGCTTGGCGGCGATCAAGCTCCGCACCATGGTCATGACGTCTTTGACCTCGGCGTTCGAGAGGAAGAAGGTCTGGATGACCTGGTCTTCGTAGTTACGCCGGTTCTGCGGCGTATCCTCGGCGATGATGATCGAGTGCTCGTCGAGAACCTTGTAGAAGTGCCCGGCGGTACGCATCAAGATCTCGAGCGCCGACTCGGCGGTGACGTCGTTGAGCTCGATCGAGATCTCGTTGTCACGCAGCTTGGGATCGAAGAGCACGTTGACCCCGAAGGCTTTGCCCAAGGCACGATAGATGTCTTGAATCGACGCCGCTTCGGGAAAAAGTAGATCGATCGGTTCTTTCGACCGCGGATCGAGCACCGGTGGCTGCGCGCGCGCGCCACGGATACGCTGCTTCATCTGATCGATCGAGGTGACCGCGTTGCGGTTCTCGTCGAGCGCACGGATCTCCTCCAGCACTTTGGCGAGCTCGGAGGCGGCGTATTGATTCGACGGGTCGAGCTCGATGGCCTGGCGGAATTCGATCAGCGCACGCTCGTAGACACCGGCGTCGCGGTAATCCTGACCTTTTTTGAAGTGCAGTTGCGCCGCCTGGATCTTGGCGCGCATCAACGCCGCCCGATACGCGATGTTGTCGGGGTTGGCCTCGACGACTTCCAGGTAATACAACACGGCGGCGTCCCAATCGCCACGCTGCTCGGCGATCTGGGCACGACGGTAGTTACGGTACCCAGAACACCCGATCACCAAAGCGACCAGCAAGACCAGGGCGACGACTTTCGTTCTACGCATTCTGCGCTCTCCTCAAAAGGATCAGCCTTGCGGATCAATGTCCACGCGGACTGGGGGCTCGTTCGGGAAGTCGACGTAACCGAGAAACACCCATTCGAGCCCGAATTCATCGACGATAAAAGCATCACCGACGGTCTCGCCCAGGAGGGCGTTGACAATCTCTTCTCCATCTCGGAACACCGCGATCCGGTTGCCCTCGGGACCGAAGATACCGAGCAAGGGCATCTGCGGCTGGGGTGGGCGCGGCTTCGAAGGCGGCGGTGGCCGGGTGTCTCGAGGCGGCGCGGGTGGCCGCGGTGGCGGCGGCGGTGGCGGCGGTGGCGGCGGTGGCAGCTCTTTCGGACCGTAGCCAAAGATGTTGCGGCCCGGCAGATAGGTTTGCCCATCGGCTTCGAGCGCCGCCATTTCGAGCACCTTGACTTCGGTATCCGGGACGATCGAACGTACCTCGCCACGTCCACCGAGGAGCCCGAGACCACCACCACGCGCCCATGAGGCGATACTCGGCTCGAGCCAGCGCCAGCCCAACACCAGGGCGAGCACGAGCCCGGCGCCGATCAACACCTGGCGGCGCGTTTCGGGATTCATGACGCACCCTCCACGACGTCCTCGTCAGCGGCGAAGACAGTGTCGATCTCGAGTGCGATGCTCAACGATGGATTGCTCCCGGCGGCGCCTTGACCGCTGACCAATTCCACCTGGTTGAGAATCACGAATTGCTCGGTGAGCTCGAGAAAGTTGATGAAGGTCCGTAACTGATCGTAGGTACCTTCGACTTGAAAATCGACGCTGCGCCGGATCAAGCCGAGCTCTTCGATCGGCTCGTCGGGATAGTTGAAGCTGGTCGGCCGCAGACCGGCGCGACGCGCCAGCTCCTTGATCTCGATGATCATGCGCGTGAAACGTTCGGCCTCGGTCGCGAACCGGTCGCGATACAGATGCTCGATACCGGCGCGGTTGCCGTTGATCCGCTCGAGCAGGTCGCGCGCCCGGCGAGCTTCCTCGCTCAGCGCCGCGAGCTCGGCGTTCTCGGCTTCGAACCCGGCCTCGAGCGCTTCGGCTTGTCCCGCGAATGCCTGGTTGTAGTAGAGCAAGGCCAACAACGCGATGGCGAAGAGCACGGCCGGTACGGCCCACCACCAAAGGCGATCACGCCAGACTTGGTATCGACCGTTCATGGTGCGCCACCGATACGAGGCGAACCGGATGCCGATGATTCCGGAACCACCGGGCGCGGTGTTCGACGCTCACGCGGTGGCGCTTCGGCACCGGTCTCGGGAGCGGTTTCGGCCGTGGGTGATTCGGTGGTCGGACGACGGGTCTGCCGCCGCACGCTGGTCGGCGTGGAGTCGTCTTGGACCGGCGCGGCGCGCTCGACCGGCGCGTTTTGTTCCGAGGCCGTTTGGCCCGAGCCGGACACCACGAAGCTCGGCGGGTTGGTGCGGTTGCCCGACCGCCGCCGTTCTCCAGGAGCCGCTTCTTCGTCTTCGCGTGTCCCGCCGCGCCGTGTCGTCGCCGCGCTACGAGGCGGTGCCGGCCGACGCGTCGCCTGATCGACACGCGGACTGGGTCGTGTCGTCGAACGCACGCCATCTTCTTCGTCTTCGGGCACCGCACGCGTGGCGATCGTGGCGTCGCTCGCGTCTTCGGGAGTCGCCATCGTCGATTCGACCGACACAGCTGTTTCACCGGACGGAGCCGAGGCATCGTCGATCGACGCGGCGAGAGTCTCGCCATCGTCACCCGGGGCAACGGCAGCTAGATCGTCCTGGACCGCATCCTCGTCGCCCGGCACGGGCGAGCGCTCCGCGGAACCGGTGAGAAATTCGACCTCGAGCCTGAACCGTACCTGGCGTCCGTCGAGCTGCTCGTTGATCAACAGAGGACGCTCGAAGGCCGGATGATCGAACATGTTGTTGACCAGCTCGACGACGGCTTCCTCGGTTTGCGCGATGCCGTTGACCCCGAGCTGGACGCCCTTGTAGAGGGAGTCGCTCGCCTGGGCACGGGCACGCTGTCGGGCACGGCTATTGCGCGACGTGGCGCGACCTCCGTTGCCGCGAAAATCCTCCGCCGCCGGGCTCACCGACTCGAGCTTGACGTCTCGAGGCAGAACTTCCTCGAGCTCCTCGAAGAGCAAGCTCCAGGGAAAGGTCCGCTGGACGATGAAGCGGTTGAGCGTGGCCACGCGCTCGTTCTGCGCCGGGATGCTCACGTTCCTGATTTCGGCTTCCAAGCGATCGAGCTCGGCACGCTCGTTGTCGATCTCTTGACGCAAGGAGACCAGCCGATCACGGGTCGCCGAAGACGCGCTCCAATGAGCGCGGTAGAGCACGATGTCGTAAATCAGTAGACCGATCGCCAACAGGGAGAGCACGACCGCCAACCGGACCACGGGGCGACGATTCTCGAACGGGCGACTGGCGAGGTTGACGACCTTCACGTCAGAACACCTCACTCGCCGCGGCACCGTACATGGCGGCGACCTCGTCCCAAGGCAGGTCGGCGGGTACGCGGCCCAGGTTCAGATGGTTGTTTCCGAGGGGCTCGGACGCCACACCGAGCTCGTCGTCGAGCCAGGTGAGCCACTCCGGCTCCAAAGCATGAGGCGCGGCCACGAACACACGCGCCGGCTCGCTGCCGAGACGTTCGCGCGCGAAGCTCGCGGTCAGTCGAAGATCGCGTCGTACCGTCGCGGCCCGTTGCGTCACCGCCATCTCACCCGCGAGCTCCTTGTAGCGGTAGAGCAAGGGCTCACCGTCACGGACCATGCTGATCGTGTAGCCGCTTTCGGCGGCGAGCACCAACGCGGCCACCTCACCCTCGGCGAGTTGATCGGTGACTCCGGTGAGCGCGGCGAGCGTCACGTTGGTGATTTGACCGAGCGTGACCCCGGCCTCGGCAAAGGCACTCTCGATCGGACCGACCAAGCTTTCGGGAGCGAAACCGAGCAAGACACGCACGGGCTCGGCCTGATCGGGCAACGGCGCGATCGACACGGCGCTGATCCGCAGGTCGTCGACCGCGTACGGCACCAGGCGCTCGAGCTTCCAGCGCAGGATATCGTCGCGGGTCTGACGTTTGGTGGGTAGCTCTTCGAGCTCGGCGAAGAGGAGCCGTAGCCAGGTGTCGGGAAGCAACAACGACGCTTCCTTGAAGGGTCCGGGTAGGCCCCCGACAAACCCTTTGACGGTCGCGGCGAGCGCGGCTCGATCGCCGACCGTCGCGCCCGTGACGCCGTCGGTGAGCAAGCCCGGCTCCAACGTCTCGACCCGGTAGGCTTCGAAAATGAAGCCCTGCTGCCCTCGTCGCACGCTGCCATAGCGAATCGCTTCGCTGTCGATCGCGAAGACGTGCGGCGGGGCCGGCAACGGGTCGAGCCCGAGCAGGCGCTCAATCCACGAAGGTAACTTTGTTGATTTCACGAAGGGTTGTCACTCCCTGAAATGCCTTCTGGAGGGCCGATTCGCGGAGGAACGTCATGCCCTCCTCTTTCGCCGCTCGTTTGATTTCCGAGGCGGGTCGTCGCGCCAAGATGAGCTCACGGATCGGATCCGAGAGGTCGAGTAATTCCGAGACCGCCAAACGACCATGGAAGCCCGTACCGTTGCACTCGAGACACCCCGCCCCTTCGTAGAAGACTTGCCCCTCGTACATGTTGGGGTCGAGACCGCTTTCTTCGAGCAGATGCGGGGGAGGCGTTACCGGTCGGCGGCAATGCTCACAGATTTTGCGAACGAGCCGTTGTGCGAGCACACAGTTGAGCGCCGAGACGAAATTGTACAGGTCGACGTTCATATTGAGAAATCGCCCGAGGACGTCGACCACGTTGTTGGCGTGCACCGTGGTGAAGACCAAGTGACCCGTGAGCGCCGACTGGATGGCGATCTGTGCCGTTTCGGGATCGCGGATCTCACCGACCATGATCTTGTCGGGATCGTGACGCAGGATCGATCGCAAGCCACGAGCGAAGGTGAGGCCCTTCTTTTCGTTGACCGGGATTTGCGTCACCCCGCGCAGCTGATACTCGACCGGATCCTCGATGGTGATGATCTTGTCTTCGACCGATTGGATTTCCGACAGCGCGCCATAGAGGGTCGTCGTTTTACCCGAACCGGTCGGACCGGTCACCAGCACCATGCCGTAGGGCTCACGCACCGACTTGCGGAGCTTGCGCAGCGTGATCTCGTCGAATCCCAGAATGTCGAGACGAAGGTTCTTGAACTCTTCGTTCATCGACTCCTTGTCGAGGATACGAATGACCGAATCCTCGCCGTGCACGGTCGGCAGAATCGAGACGCGGAAGTCGATGGTGCGGCCCTTGAGACGAAGACGGAAGCGACCGTCCTGCGGAATGCGCTTCTCGGCGATGTCGAGCTCCGCCATGACCTTGATACGGCTGATGATGGTCTGGTGGTGGCGCTTGTCGATCGGGTCCATCGCCTGGTAGAGGGCACCGTCGATCCGGTACTTGATCATCACATCGGCATCACCCGTCTCGATGTGGATATCGCTCGCGCGCCGCTGGATGGCGTTGAAGAGCGTCGAGTCGACCAGTTTGATGATCGGGCTCGAATCCTGGGTGATGGTGTCGAGGGTGAGGACCTCTTGACCTTCGTCACTGTCGGTGACCAGCTGCAGCCGGAACTCTTCGGTCGCCTCGTCGAGCACACGCTGGGCGCTTTCGGCGCGGGTCAGAAGCTCTTCGATCGCGCCTTTGGAACCGACCTTGATCTCGATCGGCTGACCGAGCTGAATCTCGACCTCGTCGATCTTCCTGACGTCCGTGGGCTCGGCCATGATGACGGCCAGACGGCCTTCGAGCTGCTCTTCGGGGATGAAGACGTACCGCAACATCAAGTCGAATGGGATGCTGCGGAACAAGTCGTTGTCGACCCGAAAATGGCGCACATCGACGTAGTCGAGACCGTATGCATCGGCGGTCTCGCGCGCCAACGCCTCGTCGTCACGGCCTTCACCCGCCAGCTCGGCGGGCATTTCGAGATCGTTGTGCAAGATCTGTTCGGGCGAATCGACTGGAGTCGAGGTAGCCATGCGAAGCCCCTTAGCGCACCTGACCGATGACGCTGAACATCGGCAGGTAGATCGAAATCAAAATGGTCGCGACAATAAAGCCCATGATCACCAACATGAGTGGCTCGACCAACGACAACAGACGCGCGGTCCGCACTTCACTCTGATCGTCGAAGTAGTCGGCGGTGCTCGACAACATTTCGTCGAGCTCACCGGTCGCCTCACCGACTTTGATCATGTCGACACCGATCGGCGGAAAGACGGACGCCTGGTCGAGCGCTTCGTGGAAGGCGCCACCTTGACGCACACCGTCGATCGACGGTTCGAGCTTCTTGCGCAGCCAATGGTTGCCGATCGCATCGATGCCGATCTGCAAACTGGTGAGCAGCGGCAGACCACCGGCGAGCAGCGTCGACACCGAGCGGCAGAACTCGGAAAGGCCGAAATCACGAAAGATGATCCCCACCAGCGGTAGACGGAGACGCCAACCGTCGACGGTGACACGCCCCTTGGGCGTCCGAACCCAGAGCCGCAGACCGAAGAAGGCGGCGACCAAAACGAGCCCGACGAGCCAGCCGTAGTCGCGAAGAAAGAACGCCACCGCGAGGGTGCCTTGGGTGAGCGCCGGCAGCTGGGCGTCGAGATCGCCGTAGAACGCGGTGAATCGCGGCACGACGTAAATCAACAGGACCGAGAGGATGATCACCGACAAGACCACCAGCACGACCGGGTACACCATCGCCGAAACGACCTTCTTGCGCGCGTCGAGGATCAGCTTCTGATAGCGCATGAAGCGCCGGATCACCTGCTCGAGCTCACCCGAACGCTCACCCGCTTTGAGCGTGGCGGCATAGAGCGGCGGAAAGGTATCACCGTGTGACGCGAATGCTTCGGAAAGGTCGGCACCCGATTTGACCTGGTCGCGGATGTCCGTCATGACGTCGCGCAAGCGGTCGTCGGTCATCCGCTCGAGCATCATGTCGAGACCCTGGAGCAGGGGGAGACCAGCGCGGAGAAGCGCGGCGAGCTCGCGATTGAAGGCCAGGAACTCTTCGTCCGAGAGCTTGGCACGGCCACGGAAAAGCGCCGGGAGATCGAACGACAAGGCGAAGCCCTTGGGCTTGATCTCGAAGATGTGAAAGCCCTGGCGCTCGAGCTCTCGACGCAGCGCGCCGGCGTCACTCGAGTTTTGTACTTCGGTGCGGATACGGCCGTCAGGGGTACCCAGGCGACAAACGAATTCCATGATCGAAACCTTGTCGGAGCGCTAGCGCGTCGGCTCGTCTTCGAGACGAAAGGAGATGGCCACCAGCACGGCTTCGGGTGTCGTGCCTTCTTGCGACAACACCAGAGCAAACTGCTGGTTTTTCCAGAGATTCAGGTCGGTATGAATGAGCTCGTGTGGCTCCGGACGACGCGATTTGTTCGCCGATCGCGGTCCGGGCGTGGCGGTGATGCGAAAGTCGTCGAGTCGCAGCCGTCGATCACCGAGCAACGTTCCCAGCTTGAAGCTGACCCGATAGTCACGACCGAGCGCGTAGGTGACGTCTTCTCCCTCGCGCGAGCTCAGCTCGGCGACCGCGATCTGGCGATATTCGTCGTACCGCAGCAGACCACGCAATCGATCGACCAGCGCTTCCGGAGGCACTTCGCCTTCGGTGCCGATCTTGGTGCCGGCGCGAAGCACGTGGATGTCGATCCGCATCATCCGTGGCGGATGATCGAAGCCTTCGAGCATGCGGCGGATCTTGTTGATCGCCACCCGCTCGTCGCGCACCACGAGCGTGTTGCCACCCGGCTGCAGCTCGACCGTGCCCCGGGGCGAGAGGAGATGCCGAACGAAGAAGATGGCATCGCTGGCCGATTGGTGCTCGAAGCTGAACGCGTACACGCTCAAGGGCGCGGGCGAGGGTTTGGCAAGCGCCGCGCTGGTGCTCAGCAACAGACCGATCAAGACCAAACGAAGAACGGCGCGGCTACGTGCCTCAAACATCGAAATCACCATCAGCAGGCGCGCCGACGATCACGACCGCAAGGTCGCCATCGACGAGCTGAATGACTTCACCCAGCGACTCGTCGTCGGTATCGATCAACGGCATCGAGGCGAGGAGCGGGGCGAGTGGATCGCCCGCCGTGGCTTGCCCGGCCTCGACGGAGGCGAATTCGACGGGCATCGTCGTATCGAAGGCCGTGAGGTCGTCGCTGTCGCGCGCCATGATCTCGATCGTGGCGGCCGCATCCACGGCGGCCGCATCCACGGCGGCCACGTCCACGGCGGGTGCATTCACGGCAGTGGAATGAGTCTGTATCGAAAGCAAGGTCACCGCGCCGAGCGTCGCGGCGACGATCGCGGCCGCCGCGGAGCGCCAGAACCACGGCGGTCGGCTGGCGGCCGGCTCGATCCGTTTCGCCCCCCGCAACGCCGCCACGGCGATTTTCATGGAGTCGACATCGGCTTGCCGCGCGGTCGGAGCGGGAAGACGCCGAAAGACGAGGGTCGGATCGGCGCTCAACGCCTCGTCTCGACAAGCCTCGCATTGGTCATAGTGCTCGAGAGCACGATCCCAAGCCGCGTCGGCCGGTGCTTGCTCGTCACCGGAGGCCGCGTCACGCCGCGCGACGAGTCGTCGCCAATCCCCACAGCAGCTCATGAGCCCTCCTCTTCGGACCCGTCAGCGAGCCGAGCATATTCGGGATAGCGTTCGATCAGGCGTCGGCGCAACTCTCGACGAGCGTTGAAAAGATGGTTCCGGACGGTCGATTCGCGACAACCCACGATGTCCGCCACCTCCTTGGAAGGTAAGCCTTCGACCTCGCGAAGCAGGAACACGACACGCTGTCGCTCGGTGAGCTCGGCGGCGAGCTCTTGAAAAATCGTCATCACTTCGTCTTCGTGGAGCGCCGCGAGATCGCGCGACGCGCGATATTCGGCCATGTCACGAAGATGCAGCCGCACCGGCTCGGCGATCCGCTCGCGGCTCTTACGGGCTCGCAGATGGTCGATCGCCAGATTGGTGGTGATGCGGTAGATCCAGGTATTCGGGCTCCACTTACCGTCGTACGACGCGCGGTTTTCCCACAGGCGGAGAAAGGTCACCTGGACGACGTCACGAGCTTCTTCGGCATCGCCGAGAATCCGTTGCGCGACCTGCAAGAGCGGCGCGGTCTTGCGCTCGATCAGCTCGTCGAGCGCCGATTCGTCGGCTCGGGAAAGCGCGTCGAGCAGTTCGCGATCCGACGCGTCGCGTAGCGCGCGGCGATGACGGACCTCTGAAAAGGCGAGACGCGGGCCGTTTGGCTCGCTGTCGCGGGAAGATCGGTCGGCTTCGTGTTCCGAACCGTGACCGGGCGGTGTGTAGGCAGTAGCTGTTCGCATCGTGTCGTCCTCAATCGGTTTACGACTGGGCGTCTCGGTGCGTTTATCCGGAATGCGTTTATCCTGGATGCGTCCATCCGGTTGTGAATCGTCAGTATCGCTCATGGTCTCAGCCTCGCGCCCGGCCTCGTGGAGCACTTTTCGCGGTAGTTGGCCGGAGGCCGATTATACTGCCACCCCGATGTGGCTTCTCTACCAGCTCGCGATGGCCTTCGCGCTCGTCATCGCGGCGCCGTTTCTTCTTATCCGGCGTGGCGCCCACTACCTCGAGACGCTGCCCGGACGCTTGACGCTGCGCCTTCCCACGGCACCCTCTGGCTCGCTCTGGCTGCACGCGGTCTCGGTGGGCGAAGTGGGCGTCGCGGCGACCGTGGCACGAGCGCTACCGGAATCGGTCCCCTTGTTGGTGACCACCGTCACCCCCACGGGCCAGGCACGAGCCCGCGCAACCCTCGGTGAGCGCGCCACCGTGGCGTACCTGCCGTTCGACTTGGGCTTCGCGGTACGGCGGTTCATGCGTCATTTCAGACCGACCGGCCTGGTGCTGGTGGAGGGCGATTATTGGCCTTTGGTGCTGCGCGCGACGCGACGCGCGCGGATTCCGGTCACGGTGGTCAATGGCCGGGTGAGCGGTTCGAGCTTCGGACGGATGCGCAAGGTTCGCCCGCTCTCGGGCTTGTTTTTCGACCCGGTCGATCGTTTTGGCATGCAGACCACCGCCGATCGTGATCGCTTGACCGCACTCGGTGTCGACCCGGACCGGATCGAGATCACCGGCAATCTGAAATTCGATGCCGATGAACCGCCACCGCTCGACGCGCTGGGCGAACACATGCGCGCCCTCGCCGCTGGTCGCGAGATTCTCGTCGCCGGCTCGACCATGGCGGGTGAAGACGAACAGGTTCTCGATGCGTTCACCGAGCTCGAGCCGAACACCGCTCTGCTCATTCTGGCGCCACGTCACCCTGAGCGTTGTCCGGACGTCTTGCGCTTGCTCGGCGACCGAGGCATCCGTCACGTGGCTCGGTCACGGCTGGAGACTCCGACTGAGTCGGACCGGGTAAGCGAGTCGGCCCCCGAATCAACTCAAAACGAGTCGAGCCGAAACAAGTCGAGCCACGTGGACGTCGTGCTGCTCGACACGCTCGGCGAGCTGGCTTCTCTCTATCGCTTCGCCACGGCGGCCTTCGTCGGTGGCACCCTGGTCGCCACGGGTGGCCACAACCCGCTCGAACCGGCGCGTTTCGCCGTTCCCACCGTCGTCGGCCCGTCGATGGAGAATTTCCGCGATATCGCCAATAGCTTCGACCATGCTGAGGCGTGGCATCGCGTCGAGAACAGTGATGCGCTGGCGGCCATCTGGAGGTCCTGGCTCGCGGATCACGAGGCCGCGCGCGCGGTGGGCGCCCGTGGCGCCGAGCTGGTCGCGGCGAGCCGTGGCGCGCTCGCCCGCACCGTCGACCTGCTCTCGCCTGTCGTCGAATCCATCGGTTCCGTCGAAGTCACCGGTCCCGTCAAAATCATCGAGCGCGGCGACCGAGAATCGGTATGAGCTCGACCGCGACGACGCTCCAGCCGCCGCCGATTCCGCGTTCCCTGTGGCAGCGGTTCTACGGCGCCGTCCACGCGGCCCGTCGCCGCTGGTGGCGTGATCGGGCGCAACAGCTGCCGCGACCGGTGATCAGTATCGGCAACCTGCATTTTGGCGGCAGCGGCAAAACGCCTCTCACGGCGGCGGTGGCGGCACACCTACGTGACCGAGGTCACCGGGTGGCGATTCTGTCGCGCGGCTATGGTCGTCAGGACGACAACGTCCGCCTCGTGTCACGAGGGGAAGGCCCGTTGCTCGGGCCCCGTCTCGCCGGTGACGAGCCCGTCTTGCTCGCCGGCATGCTGCCCGGTGTGTCGGTGGTGGTCGCCGCCGAGCGTTTTGTCGCCGGCCGACACGCCATGGCCCGACTCGACCCTCCACCCGATCTGTTCCTGCTCGACGATGGTTTTGCTCATATTCGGCTACGGCGTCAGCTGGACATCCTCGCCTTTCCGGCCAGCGATCCGTTCGCGGGTGGCAAGCTCTTACCGGGAGGACGTCTTCGCGAGCCACTCGCCGCCGTGAAATGGGCCGACGCGGTGGTCCTCACCGGTACCGATGCGGTCGATCAGGCCGGGCCCGCTCTGGCCCGAGCGCTTCATCGGCATGGATTCACCGGCCCGGGCTTCGCGGCTCGCACATGTGTCGAACCGGCGCGAGCCTTGAACGGTGAGTCTCTCGAAGCCGGAACCTCGGTGCTCGCGGTCTCGGGAATCGCGCGACCCGAGCGCTTTCTCGACGCGGTTCGCGACCAGAAACTCGACATCGTCGAGCACTTGAGCTTCGAGGATCACGAGCCCTACGAAGCCGACCGGCTCGATACCATTCGCCAGGCTTTTACGCGATCACGCGCCGCCTGGGTAGTGACCACGGCCAAAGACCGCGTGAAACTCCAGGGGCGACTCGAGCTGCCGCTGGCGGAGATTCCGATCGTCGCCGCCCCAGAACCCGGTTTCTGGCACTGGCTCGATTCTTCGATCTCGGAGCTTCCATGACCGATCTAGCTGTTCGGCGTCGTCGCCGGCGACGTCTCTCCGAAGCGGCGATGCTTCGAGCCCTACCCGACCTGCCTCGACGCATGCGGCGCCGCGCCGCCATCGGTGCGTCCCGGTTACCCCGCCGGCTCCGTCGCGCGGTCGCCGCTGCACGCCGGCATACCGACGCCGGGCTGTGCCGCCGCTGGCAGCTCGATGGTTGGGAGAACCTCCATACATCGTCGGCCGAAGGCACGCTCGGCTACGGTCGTCTGCTCCTGGTGACGCCGTTCGGCTATTGGCCGCTGACGCTGCTCGCCGCGGCCCTGTACTGTCGTCCGTTGATGTTCGCGGGCGATCTCACCGCGGTCCCGGGCTTCATCCGCCAGCGTCTCGCGGCCGCGCGACCCGATCCGGTACCGCCGATCACCCTCGCATCGAGAACGGGGACCCACGTTCTCGTAACCGCCGATCCGGACGCTGGCGACGGCTCGACCCGGACACGGTTTCTCGATCGCGTGGCGTCACCGAGCGAGCGACCCGCTCAACTCTCTCTCGCCACCAACAGCCCGATCGTGCCGCTTTATGTATGGCCACGCGGTCGCCCGGCCGGCGAGCTCGTCATACGGGCCGGAGAGGCGATCGTCCCGAGCTCGTCCGAGTCGGTATCCGACCTCACGATACGGTGGGTTCGTGATCTCGAAGCGATGATTCTCGCCCACCCGGCCTTCTGGCCATGGAGCGAGCGCTGATGGGTAGAAGCTCGAAAGCGTAGCGAGCTCAGTCGGCCTCGGGAGGCGTGATCTCGACCAGGAGGTCGCCTCCTTCCACCGCTTGCCCGGCTTCGACCGCGACCGCGGTCACGGTGCCATCGACGTCACAGGCGATCTCGTTTTCCATTTTCATGGCCTCGAGCACGGCGATCGGCTGACCCGCGCTCACCGTGTCACCTTCCGCCACCAAAATCGTCTTGACCACACCGGGCATATAGGCGGTGATCCGCTGCCGGCCACTCGACGCACCACCACGGCTCTTCTCGGCGAGGTGAGCGAGAGGATCCATGACCGACACATCTTCGACCCAATCACGATGCTCGACGCGGTAGTGACCGGCCTCTCGACGACGCACCGACGCCGTCCACTGATGGCCATCGACCAAAAGACTCAGCACCGACGAGCCGTCGGCGGGCGTGGCGTCGATCTCGTAGGAAGCATCGTCGATTTGCACGCGGTAGCGACCTGGTGCCTGTTCTTCGACGTGGACGTTGGCCTCACGTTCACCATGACGAACGATCAGTTCCATGCGTTCCCCCTGGTCGCCTCGTGGCGCGCGGCCGTTCGCCATGCCGACCGTCTTCCGCCACCGGTGCGCGGCAGGGCGGTGACGCGCTGTTGACGTTGTGCGTGGGTGATGGCGGCGGCGATCACGGGCAAGTCGGCGGACACCCCCGCTTCAGTATGAGCTGCCGAAGCGGAAGGCATCCACTCACCGCTCGCCAATTTGCGATCGAGCATGCCGATATCGAGACGCCCGGCGAGAAAATCTTCATCGTGCAGGATGCGCCGGAACAACGGTGTCGAGGTGTGGATTCCCTCGACCCGGAGCTCACGTAGGGCACGATCGAGCCGTCGAACCGCCTGATCTCGATCCGCGCCCCAGGCGATCAATTTGGCGAGCATCGGGTCGTAGTAGATCGGCACCTCGGCGCCCTCGTAGACGCCACAGTCATTCCGAATCCCGGGACCTTCGGGAAGACGAAGACGCTCGATCTTGCCGGGTGACGGCGCGAAATTCCTAGCGGGGTCCTCGGCATAGAGCCGCACTTCAATGGCATGCCCATGAGGCTCGATGTCGTTCAGCCCCTCGGGTAGCGGCTCACCCTGGGCAATTTGAAGCTGAAGCTGGACGAGATCGAGACCGGTGACCAGCTCGGTGACCGGATGCTCGACCTGGAGCCGGGTGTTCATCTCCAGGAAGTAGAACGAGCCGTCGTGGTCGAGCATGAACTCGCACGTGCCGGCATTGGTGTATCCGGCGGCCTCGGCGGCGCGTATCGCCGCTTCGCCCATGCGCCGCCGCAAGTCGGCATCGACGACGGGTGATGGAGCTTCTTCCAGCACCTTCTGATGACGCCGCTGTAGCGAGCATTCACGCTCACCCAGCGACACGATGGTGCCGTGCTGATCACCGAGAATCTGAATCTCGATATGACGCGGGTCGACCAAGAAGCGCTCGATATAGACCGCGTCGTTGCCAAAGCTCGCCTTCGCTTCGCCCCGGGCTCCTCGAAACGCGGCCGCCAATTGATCGGCCGACGGCACCATCCTCATGCCTTTGCCACCGCCACCGGCCGAGGCTTTGATCATCACCGGATAACCGATCTGCTCGGCGACCAACAGGGCTTCGTCGACCGATGTCACCGGATCCTTGGCCCCTGGAACCACGGGCACCCCGGCGTCGATCATCAACCGGCGCGCTTCGATCTTCGATCCCATCGCCGCCATCGCTTCGGGCGACGGACCGATGAAGTTGATTCCCGCCTCGCGGCATCGCGCCGCGAACGGTGCGTTTTCCGATAGGAACCCATAACCAGGGTGGATGGCGTCCGCTCCGATCCGCGTGGCGAGCTCGACGATTTCATCGCCCAAGAGGTAGCTCTCCGCGGATGGCGGTGGTCCGATGCGATACGCCTCGTCGGCGAGGAGAACGGGAAGACCGGCGCGATCGGCATCTGAATAGACGACGGCGCCGCGAATGCCGAGCTCGCTGAGTGAACGGAGCACGCGCACAGCGATCTCGCCACGGTTTGCGATCAAGACCTTGCGAATCGGTGGCATGCCGGGATGCTAGCAGCCTCGATGCTCGAGACCTACGGAAATCGCCTCGATGGCGATCCGAACTGGATCAGCTGGTCGCGAGCTCGCGCAGGAAGTCGAAGCGATAGATGCCGGTGGCGTGCTGGTCGGACCACACGATATGCACCGCGTAGTTGCCGACGGCTTCGATCGTCTCGGGTTCGACCGATCGGGCTGGAGGGTGGAAGACGATCTTGCCCGAGCCGTGACCTTGGCAACCGGCACAGGGGCAATAACCACGTGCCGTGTCGTACGCGAGCTCGGCGACGTGACCGTCGCTCCAAGCGAGGTGAAAGCTACGCTTCTCCGGCTGACGCCGGATCTCGATGAGCTGTGCGTTCATCACACACCGGTCAGGATGTTGAACAGCCAGTTGCCGGCCAGGGCCAGGACGATTCCGACGCGAAACCACATCGGCACCGGACGTGGCAAAGAAGGCAACGACCGGCCGGACCCCACCCAGACACCCGCTGCGAGACCACCGAGAATGAACGCCGTCCACAGCAGGGTCGGTAACGGATAGTGGGTGATCGCGCCCACCACGTCGAAATGCGCCAAGCTGAAAGCCGCCCGGGTCGTGCCACAGGTCGGGCATGGAACACCGGTAAAGGTCTTGAGCGGACAGACGGGAAGAAGCCAGGACAGCCGTGAGACGAGCGGTGACAGCACGATGAGTGCCAGCACCGACCCGGCCCACAGCCCGGCGAGTTGCCGGTCGCCACGTGTTGCCGCTACGACCGGCATGGCCTCATTGCGCCTGGCTGGCCAGGCCAGCGATACCGGCGCCGAACATGAATCCACCGATGGCCATGCAGACACAGCACAGCACGACAGGGAGCAACACGGCGATCACCGCCTTGGTGCTGTCGGCGCGATGCACCTGCATGATGCCGATGACCCACAGGACGATCGCCCAGATACCGGCGGCGAACGGACCGATGACCGGGACCAGCACGGCGACTTGCACCGTCTGGACAAAGGCCGCGATCTTGAACGTTCCTTCGAAACCATTCGGCGACTGATTGGCGATGCCCACGACCATGGTCGATAGGTGAATGATGCCGGCGCCGACGAAGAGACCGATCAAGACGTAGATCGGCGCGGCGAGGATCCCGACTATGGCACCGAACATCCCCGAGCCCGTGCTCGCCATCATGTCGCCGAGGCCGCCGCCGAGCATGGCCGTCATGGCGTTGCCGAAAAGCATGTTCCAGAGCTGGCTGACGATCGCGCCAGCGACGCCGAAGATGAGCGCGTAGATGATCGGGCCGATGAAATCGCCGTCTTCTCGCACCCGACGAAAGGCTTCGGTCGGGTCGGTCGCGATCAGCTTGGCGGTTTCGATCAAGGCATTGGGGATACCGATACGCTCGCGGTCGTCCCAGGGCAAAGTCGGTCCACCCGACATCGGCGGCACCGGCGGTGAGCCACCTGGAGGATAGCCGCCACCACCGGGAGGCGGTGACATCGGAGGCGGGGGTGCGCCGCCGCTCGGAGGAGGCGCGGCGCCCCCGGGCGGAGCCGGCGGCGGTGGCGCCGCGGGTGGCGGACCGCTAGGAGGTTGCGGTGGACTTCCTGGAGGCTGATCGGTCATGGCGGTTCTCCTCCGACGTTTCTCGAGCTCGACGTTAGTCTTCGCTACGTTCTGTCTTGGCTACGTTTTATCGAATTGACGAATTGCCAAGAGTATAGCTCGCCCGCGTCAACGCAGCCCGCCGGGAACGAGATCGAGCAAATTTTCGACCGCGAGGGGACGTGGGCTCCAAAAAGGCTCGCCGAACGTGACGTTGATCAGCTGCCCGAAATGGCGCGCCCGGCCCTCGACGGCGGCATGAAAATCGGCGCTGGCCACCTTGGTCATCGGCTCGTTGCGAGCCGTCGGATCATCGGGCTGGTGAATCTGACTGTGGTACGCCGCGAGGGCATCGAGCTTCGTTTGCCACACCGAGGTCACGTCGACCACGACCGAGGGTGAGAAAAGATCGTGCTGCATGTAGCACAGGAGCGCCCCCGGTCGATGGGGTCGGCCCTCGCCTCGCCGCACCAAACCAGCGTAGAACACGCACTCTCGCACCAGGCGATGCGCGCGCTCGTGGTCGGGATGCCGATCGTTCGGTGGTGGTGCCAGGACCAGCTCGGGCCGCTTCTTCCGCAAGACTCCGATGACCGCGTCTTGCTCGGCGGCGCCGGTCCGCAAGCCACCGTCGCCACAGTCGAGGATGGTCAGGGAGGCGGCGCCCAGAATCTCCGCCGCGCGCTCCGCCTCGCGGGCACGTTCGGCGGGCGTGCCTCGTGTTCCCATTTCGCCACGGGTGAGATGAAGAATGCCGACTTTCTTGCCCTGTGCCACGAGCTTGGCGACCGTGCCACCACAGGTGAGCTCGACGTCGTCGGGATGAGCGCCTATGGCGAGGACGTCCAGCATCAGATCTCGACGACGGACAAGTAGCGTGGATCCAGCTCGAGCTGGTCGAACAGGCTGTCGGCGAAATCGGGTCCGTAGCGCAGCAGGAAGTGGCCGACGCTCATCACCCGCTCTTGCCAGGCACCGTCCGGAAGCAGCTGGAGTTGGATCTTCTCCAGCCGTCGCAACCAGACCTCGTGCCGACGTGCCGACGCACCCGTCACCTTTTCCGAGAGCTTGTCGAGCGCGCGGTCGATCTGCTCACGGGTCTTCTCGAACGGTCGAGCGAGCGACGCATCGAGAGTCGTCGTCACCTGCCGGATCTCGTCGAGGGCGGCGGCTACTCGCTCCCGAGGTGCCGCCAGCGGCTCGCCCTCGAACACCGCGGCCACCAGGCTGGTCGGCGCTTGTTCGAGAACATCGGCAACACTGACTCCGAGCTCGCGAAGGTGTTCCATCTGCCGAGCTTCGACGAGCACGGCGCTGGGACGCAAGGTGATCGCCGGTGTCGGAATGCCGAGCAGCTGGTGACTCGCCGACGCCTGGGTCATGTAGCTCAGCTCGGCGGGACCCAACACCATCAAGGCCGTGCCCAAGATGGCGTCTTGCATGGCCGGTCGAGCCAAAACGCCCGGGCTCAC
Source organism: Acidobacteriota bacterium (assembly GCA_039184055.1). Lineage (GTDB taxonomy): Bacteria > Acidobacteriota > Thermoanaerobaculia > Multivoradales > J023 > JBCDBH01. The sequence goes on along the minus strand of JBCDBH010000029.1, from coordinate 8,938 downwards.
CACCGCCGGATTGTCGTCGATCGTCGCCAGCAGGTCCGCGACCGGGCGCGGGTCGTCGGTGCCTCGCAACGACCATTGGCCTCCCTCGCGCCATTCGATGCGTCGCCGCTCCCCGCCACGGACCAGGAAGAGCGGGCTCACCCCAGGCTGTGGCGTCACTTGAAGCGGCAAGCCCGCATCCAGAACGGCCCGCTCGCGTGCTTGCAACAAGCCATCCAACGCCTCACGCTCCTCGACCAAGGTTCGCAAGAAAGGACGCTGAGCCTGCTTGACCGCCGGCAACATCGAATCGAGCAAGAGGGGTGTTCGCTCACCCATGAGATCGACGAGCAGTCGGGCGAACGCTTCGCCGAAGCGGCTCTCGGGTCGGTAGCCACGACGCAGGCTCTCCAGACGTCGATCAGCACCCGGATAGACATCGGCCAATTGTGCTTCGATCGCTTCGAGGCTCGGCCCGAGGGTTCGCATCCCCACGGGAAGAAGCGGCGCGGGATCATCGCCCAGACTCAGCCGCTCGACCTGGTTGCGCGCCACGATGCTGGCTTGCGCGACCTCTCGCCAATCGTGATCTTCGGTCGCGATCCAGAACACCGCCATCGCGGGCGTGCCGGCACGCTCGATCGCCTCGGCCCAGCGCACCGCCGCGAGCGCCTTGACGAGCGTGAGCAGCGGCCCGCCCCACAAGCCGGGCTGCTGACCGGTCACGACGACTTGGGTGTTCGGATCGGCGAGCTTGGCGGCGAGCGACATGGCGCCCGGATGTCCGTAGCCGTCATTGGCGGTGCCGAGCGCGGCGGCGAGGGACGCGCGCTCGATCGGCCGCTGGCGTGGTGGCATCGCGCCCGGAGTCACCACCGACAGTGGAGCGACGAGCTCGAGATCGGTACCGGTGAGCAGACGGCTCGGAATCGGTGCCCAGCGATGATCAACCGCGACGCGGTTTATGACCGACGACGATGAGTCGTTCACTGTCACGATGGTAGGCCTCTCCCTGAAAATTCCCGTAGAGCGAGTCGACCTCGAGACCCGCCCAACGCGAACCGATCGTCACCTCTTCACGGCTATAGGCGCGTACGCTCTCGACGAAGACACGCTCGCTCGGCGGATCATTCTCCGTGCTGTCGACGATCCGCATCCGCTTGTTGATGCGTCGCGCCGCGTCATCGTACCAGCGCTCGATTTCGACACGTCTGCCGTCTTTTTCCATCTCGTCACGCGGGCGAAGCTCGGCGAGGACGCGCTCCCGATTGAGGAAATCGATCATGAAGCGACCACCTGGAGCCAGCACCCGGACGATCTCCTCGAGCACTCGAAAGTTTTCGCGTTCGCTCTCGAAGTAGCCGAACGAGGTGAAGAAATTGAGCAGCCAGTCGAAGCTGTTCGCGGCGACCGGTAGTCGCCTCATGTCTCCAGCGACCGCCGGGACGCGAGGTGGATGCGCGAGAAGGTGCAACGACAGGTCGACACCGAGAACACGATAGCCACGGCGTCGCAACGCCGCGGTATGCCGCCCCGCCCCACAAGCGAGATCGAGAACGGCGTCGGGTTTCGCCGCGTCGTCGAACGCTTCGATCACGAAATCGACGTGTCGATCCGCTTCGTCCGCGTCACGATGGGCATAAAGGTCGAGATAATCCGCCCCGAACCACTCCTGATACCAGGCCATGCACAAATCATAGCGCCTCTTGATAGGATCCCGGCCCATGTCGACGACCGATTCGCGGAGCACACCCACGCCACCTCTTGTGACCTCATCACGCGAGCTGATCGGCAATACGCCGATGATCGAGCTTTGTCGTGTCGATCCTGATCATCGTGGCTCGGTCTTCGCCAAATTAGAGCTGTACAACCCCGGAGGGAGCGTCAAGGATCGCCTGGGCGTGGGCCTGATCCGCTGGGGTGAGCGTCACGGTCTCCTCGAGCCCGGTGGCACGATCGTCGAACCGACCGCGGGCAACACCGGAATCGGTCTCGCCCTCGCCGGCGCCCAGCTCGGTTATCCCGTCATTCTGTGCGTGCCCGAGCAGTACTCGCTCGAAAAGCAGAAATTGATGGAGGCACTCGGTGGCACCGTGATCCGAACGCCCACGGACGCTGGCATGAAGGGCGCGATCGAGCACGCCCATCAAGTCGCGTCCGAGCTTCCCAATGCCTGGGTGCCGCAACAATTCGAGAATCCCGGCAATCGCGAGATTCACTACGAAACCACCGCGCCCGAAATCTGGGAACAGATGGCGGGACAAATCGATGCCGCGGTGGTGGGTGTCGGCTCCGGCGGCACCTTTTCGGGGATCGCCATGTTTCTCAAGGAGAAAAACCCCGACATCCACTGTGTCGCCGTCGAGCCCAACGGCTCGATTCTCCAAGGTGGAGAGCCTGGGCCACACGAGGTGGAAGGCATCGGTGTTTCGTTCATCCCACCGGTGTTGCGCGATGACTTGATCGATGAGGTCATCATGGTGCACGACGACGATGCGCTCGATATGGCGATCAACGTCGCACGACACGAAGGTTTGTTGATCGGCGGTTCCTCCGGTGCCAACTGTTTCGCCGCCCTCACGGTCGCCAAACGCCTCGGGCCGGGCAGTCGAACGATCACGGTGTTCCCCGACAGCGCCGAACGTTATATTTCAAAGGGTCATCTGGACCGCTGAGCGAAACCTGAGAGCTTCCTCACCGCGCACATCCGGCGCGGTCCACACCCGCATCCCACCTACGACCTCAACCCCCCGGGAGGAGCTTGCCTTGACATCGAATCCGCGCAACTTCGGGTTCGCCACCCGTGCGATCCACGTCGGTCACGACCCCGCCTATCGCCCCGAAGACGGCACGCAATCCATTACGGTTCCGATCTACCAGACTTCCACATACGTTCAGAACACCGTCGGCGATCCAGATCCCGCGTATGAATACGCACGGGTGCAGAACCCGACTCGAGCCGCGCTGGAGAAAAACATGGCCGCGCTCGAGAGCGGCAAGTCGGCGCATGCTTTCGCATCGGGCATGGCGGCGATCGTCGCCATCATGAGCATCCTCCGGCCGGGCGACGAGGTGATCGTCTCGCACGATGTCTACGGCGGCACCAATCGCTATTTCACACATAGCTTGGAGCGCTGGGGAGTGGGCTTTCATTGGATCGACACCACCGATTCGAACCATGTCGCCGAAACGGTCCGCGCCAACCCCAACGCCCGCATGATCTTCATCGAGACCCCGAGCAACCCGACCATGGAGATCACCGATATCGCCGCCGTGGCGTCGATCGCCCATGAGAACGGTCTGCTGCTGGTCGTCGATAACACCTTCTTGTCGTCCTACAACCAGCGCCCGATCGAGCTCGGCGCCGATCTCGTCATGCACTCGACGACCAAGTACCTGAACGGACACAGCGACTCGCTGGGTGGCATCGTGGTGGTGAGCCCCGACATCGACCCAGAGGTGATCAGCCAGCGTCTCGAAGGCGCGCTCTCCGACGATATGTCGAGCCACCTGGGCTATGTGCAAAAGGCCGCGGGGCCGATCCTCGCGCCGTTCGAGTGCTTTCTCATTCTTCGTGGCCTCAGAACGTTGGCCATCCGGATGGAAAAGCACGAGGAGAATGGCCGCGCCATCGCCGCTTACCTCGCCAACGAGCACAAGGAGCGGCCGACTTTGGTGCGACGGGTCCTCTATCCAGGTCTCGAAGACCACCCGGGCCACGAGGTGCAAACGCGGCAAACAACCGGCGAGGGTCGGTACGGCGCGATGATTTCGATCGACCTCGGCACCATGGAAGCGGCGCGTCGATTCCTACTTGCCATCGACGTGATCTCGCTCGCGGAGAGCCTCGGAGGCGTCGAGAGTTTGGCCTGCCACCCCGCGACGATGACCCATGCGTCGATTTCGGCACGCGAGCGTGAAGAGCTCGGCATCAGCGACGGCTTGGTGCGGTTGTCGATCGGAATCGAAGACATCGACGATCTCATCGCCGACGTCGAGCAAGCGATCGAGGCCGCGAGCGAGGCTTGAAAGTAGCCCGTCGAGTCTCGACGAACTAGGTCGCGGTCATCGCGGTGGGAAGACGCGCTTGGGTCGAGAACGGAAGCTCGAGCACGACGGCCAGTCCACCCCAACGCGACTCGCGCATATCGAGCCGCTGATCGACCCCGTAGAGCTGCTGCATCCGAGCGCGGGTGTTGGCAAGTCCGACACCTTCGCGAAGTTTGCTCGGATCACGTGGCAAACCCGGGCCGTCGTCGGCGACCTCGAGCCGGATCATGCGTCCACGACGCTCGGCGACCACGGCGATCCGCCCCGCCGCCGAGGCCATGGCGATGCCGTGGCGAATCGCGTTTTCGACCAGAGGTTGAAGAATCAGCTTGGGAACATGAGCATCCAGGCACTCGGGATCGATGTCCATCATGACCTGTAGGCGATCACGGAACCGGATGCGTTCGATCTGCAGGTAGTGATCCAAGAGCTCGAGCTCGTCACGCAGCGGCACTTCGTGCCGATCGTCTTTCTCGAGCGATCGTCTCAATAGATCCGAGAGCAAGGCGATCATCCGATCGGCCGCATCGACATCGCGATGCATGAGCGCCGAAATCGCGTTGAGCGTGTTGAAAAGAAAATGCGGATGCAGTTGCATCTTCAACACATCGAGCTGGGAACGAACGAGCTGAGCTTCGAGACGAGAGGCCGCGACCTCGCCTTCGAAGTATTTTCGATAGTACGAGCTTGCATACAACGCCAGCACGATCGTGAAGTAGATGATCAACGAGAGCTCGATACCGTTGAGCAGGTAGGTCGCCAAATCCCCGATCGGCCGTAGCTGGATCGCGAACCGGCCCAAAACCACCGACTCGATGATCTCGGCTTTGAGGAGGTCCAAGAATCCATACACCGCCGAGATCAGCAGGCCAAAAGCAATGTAGAGGACGACCCGTGACGTCCAATTGCGTCGCTCGAGGGGAAACCTGCGCACCAAGTACCAGATGGGCGGCAAAAACAGCCCCCACAGATACCAGCCGATCAGCTGTGACACCACGCGGGTCCACGGTACCGGCTCGCCCACCGCGACGAACTGCAAATGGAACGGGAAGACCATGAACAGGCTGAGCAACACCCAGCCCAGGGCGATGAAAAGCCAGCGGAATCGGCGTCGTTCCAGCCACGAGCGACGTGGGCGCGTCTCGGCTGCCGAAGGCGCCGCCGGTTCTTCGATCACTCCGCTGGGCCCTCGCTGAGCTTCTCGACGATCTGTGTGACCTCGAGCTCAGCTTTCTTGATTCGCGTACGACAGACCTCGAGCAGCTCGGTGGCCCGTCGCAGCTCATCGCCGAGGCGGTCGATTTCGATCTCGTCATTGTCGATACGCTGCACGATCGACTCGAGCTCGGCCAACGCCGAGCTGAACGTAGCGTTCTCAGATTCGCTCATGTCTCCTCCACTCGACTCTTTATCACGCCCCGCGCGAGCACGGTCTCGATCGACTCACCCGGTGCGACGTGATCGGGGTCGCGTAGCACCTGGCCCGCGCGATTTCGGGTGATGCTGAATCCTCGCTCCAAGAGCCGTTGTGGCGCAAGCTCTTCGCACAGCCGACTCAGACCTTCTATTTTCGTCGATACCTGGCGAAGACGTGCCCGCGCTCCACTGACGAGTCGCTCCGCCGCGACGCGGGGCAAAGGACGCACGCGCGCAATCCGCTGCAGCGCACCCCGCTCGAGACCCGATTCGACGGCTCCGAGTCGTTGCCGCGCGACGCCGATCCGGCGCCGACCGAGAAGATCGAGCGCTCGTGAGATCGAAGTGATCCGCTCACTGGCGAGCCGCAGTCGTTGCGTGGCGAGCAAGGGCAGACGCTCGGTACGGGCCAAGGCGCGCCGCGCGTCTTCAAGCCGCGCGGTAGCGGTTTGCGCCAATCGAACCTCGAGATCTCGGAGTCGACGCTCGGAAGTCTCTACTTGCTCGACCAAGAACTCCGCGACTCTCGTCGGCGTCGCAAACGCGCGATGCGCCACCCGATCGACCACGGTGTCATCGATTTCGTGGCCGAGACCGGTGAGCACGGGGTGAGGACAACGGGCGACCGCTTCGGCGACGGCGCGGTTGTCGAATACGGCGAGATCGGTCTTGGCGCCGCCGCCACGGGCGAGCACGACACAATCGACGTCCATCCCGCCAGCCGCGCGTAACGCGGCGACGAGCTCGCCTTCCGCGCGCGGCCCTTGCACCGCCGAGTCGAGCACCGTGACCCGAAAGGCGTATCCGCTATCGCGAAGACAGACGACGACATCGTGATACGCGGCGCTCTCGTACGAGGTGATCAGAGCGAAAACCGTCGGCGTAGCGGGTAGAGGTAGCTGCCGATTGCGATCGATCAGCTCCGCCTGGTGGAGCGCCGCCAACGTCGCGCGGCGACGCCGTGCCAAACCACCGAGCGTAAAGACAGGATCGATATCGCGGACGACCAGCTGGAGTCGGCCCGCTGGCGGCCAAAGATCGAGACTCGCGCGACACCGAATTTGCTGACCTTCACCCAGCGCCATGTCTTCACGACGCAGCGTGCGCTCGATGCGCTGCCGGTCACGCTGCCACACCACGGCGTCGAGCTTGCCGACGACGTCATCACCGTGTCCCTTTTCGATCAGCTCGAAATAAAGGTGACCACGACGGCTACGCCGGATTCGCTGTACTTCACCAACGACCCAGACGGCGGGATAGACGTCTCCGAGTAGATCGCGGAGCTCCTCGGCGAGAGCCGATACCGTATAGGTTGGCTCTCCGAGCCACCCAGACACGGTTTAGTGGTAACCGACGAGCTCGTCCGCGGTCTCGAGCGGAAGAGACTCGGCCCACTCGAACGATTCATGATCGCCCGGGCGGATCTGCGCGATATAGCTCGCCGCCTCGTCACGGTTGGTGAACAGCCGCCACAGGAAGGTATGACCGGCGGGAGCCGTGAAGTAGCTGTAATGTTTGGCGCCGTCTGACAAGTCGATGGTGTTGTCGCCATTGACCCCGACACAGGCCGCGCCGATGGCGCGATACGCGAGCGTCAACGCTTTGACCGCCTCTTCGTAGTCGGCAAGCTCTTCACGAGACTGTGGCGTGTGACACAAACCGATCCGGGTGCCATCTTCCTCGGCCAGGAGGTTGTACGGGATGTCATGGCGATCCATCGCCTCTTTGGTGTCCGCGGTGGCGACGAAAACATCGTCCGTACCGGTCACCTTGTAGGCGATGGAAAAAAGGTCGCCATCGATTCGCCGGATCTCGTCGAGCACACTCTCGTCCTCGACGGTGAAGTAGTACAAGCGGTGATTGAGACGTCGGGTCATATTGAATCCTCTACCGTCGAAACGGTGCTTGGAGATGGAATCGTGCGCGTGGCCGAGGCCAGCTCTACACAGTAGCAAACATCACGACCGAGATGCTCATTCCAGGAGGATGAGTCAGGTGGACCGCGAGCCGAAAATCGCCGTGCCGACTCGAACGTGGGTCGCGCCTTCTTCGATCGCCACCTCGAAATCGTGGCTCATACCCATCGAAAGCGCCCAGCCGCTTTCGGGCGGTGTGCCGAGTGCAGCCACCAAACCCCGTAACTCGCGAAAATAGGGGCGCGATGCCTCGACGTCGGTTTGCGCTGGAGGAATCGCCATCAAGCCACGAAGTCGAAGGTGCTCCAGCGAGCGTACGTCCTCGGCCACGCTGGCGATTTCCGCTGGAGCGAAGCCAGCCTTCGAAGCCTCGTTCGCCAGATTCACCTCGAGAAATACATCGATCCGTCGACCGATCGACGCGGCTTCTCGGTCGATACGGTGCGCGATCTTGGTGCGATCGACCGCATGAATACAGGTGAAGCCACCGTCGACCACTTTCTTGACTTTGTTGGATTGCAGCGGAGCAATCAGATGCCATTCCGAGTCATCGGGCATCAGATCGACCTTGCCCACCGCCTCCTGGACATAGCTCTCACCGAACAACCGTAGGCCACAGTCGTAGGCCTCTTGCAACAAAGCCACGGGTTGACGTTTCGAGACGCCGATCAGGGTCACACTGTCGGGATGCCGATCGACTCGAGAACACGCCGCGACGATTCGCTCGCGAACGAGCGCGTAGCGTTCGGCGAGGGTTCGCCTCATTCTTCCTCGTCGTTGTCGTCCCGCCCCGTACCGTCGAAGAGGATCCGTTTGCACGCATCGCACTGGACGACCCGCCCTTCGCTGCGGATCTCGACCACCAGCTGCGGTCGGACGCGGTAGTTACAGGCGCCGCAGCTCCAGATCTTGCTTTTGCCCCCGGGCGTCATGATGACGGTCACCGGCGCCAACGCGCCCTTGGCGAAACGGCTGTGAAGACGATCATAGAGGGCGCGTTGCGGTCTAGGAACTTGCTCGCGAAGCTCGGCTGAGCGCTCGCGAAGCGCTTCCGCGCGGGTCGCGATCGCCGGCTTCTCCTTCTCCCACTTCGCGAGCTCCTCTTGATACCGACTCTCCAAGCTCTCGAACTCCGCCGTGAGAGCCTGCCGCTTGCCGTCGGCTTCTTCGTGAACGCTGAGCGAGTCGAGGGCCGTCTGCTCTTGCGCGGCAATCTCTTCCTTGACCAGTTCGATTTCCTTGAGCAGCGCTCCATATTCGCGCTGCGTTGTCACCTGGCTGATCTGGTCCTGATAGCGCTTCAGCTTCTCCTGCGCATCCGCGAGCGCGGCTTCGGCCTCTCGTCGGATCTTGCCCGCTTCTTCAGCACTCTCCACGAGCGTTTTGATCTCGGCTTCCTTCTCACCGTGCTCGCGATGAAGCTCCGCCATCCAGTCGGGGATTTCGTTGAGACTGGTCTCAGCCTCGGCAAGATCGGTGAGCGTTTCGTGCAACGAGACAATGGCGTGCAGCTGACCTGGCATCTTCGCTCCTGAGAGTGCGGAAACTCGAATGTGACCTGGGCCCACCTGGACTCG
>JBCDBH010000028.1:0-28767 GCA_039184055.1 Acidobacteriota bacterium | reverse complement strand
AGGCGGCCAGACCGTCACCGGCGGCACCATCCTCGTCCGGCAACGCGGCACCAAATTTCGTCCCGGTGTCAATGTCGGTCGTGGCAAAGACGACACCCTTTTCGCGTTCACCGATGGCGTCGTTCGATTTCAAGATCGCGGTCGCCACGGCAAGTACGTACACGTCGATCCACTCGCTGAATAACGGGCTCACGCTCGGCTCCCGTGGCGCGTCGCCGGACGTGACCCGGGATCGCCGCGCGGAGACGTTGATCAGGTTCAGGTGAGCCTGCTTCATCATGCCGACATTTCTCGACGAGGCGGAGATTTTCGTGGCTGGCGGAGCGGGCGGTAACGGCTGCGTCGCATTCCGTCGCGAAAAATACGTCCCGCGTGGTGGCCCATCCGGAGGTGATGGTGGCCGTGGCGGGAGCATTTTCTTGCGGGGTGAGAAAGGGCGCAACACGCTCTATCACCTACGTGGGAAATTGCGCTATCGCGGTGAGCGAGGACGCCATGGCGAAGGTTCGAACCGCACCGGTAAGAGCGGCCGTCATCGCATCCTGCCCGTGCCGTTGGGCACCATCGCTTTTGATCGCGATACCGGCGAGCGACTCGGTGAAATCGTCGAGGACGGTGCCAAGCTGCTGGTCGCCGAAGGCGGTTCCGGCGGCCGTGGCAACGCTCGCTTCGCGACCTCGACCAACAAAGCTCCGAGACGGGCCGACCCGGGGCGTGACGGCGTCGAACGATGGCTACGGCTCGAGCTTCAGCTCATTGCGGATGTCGGTTTGGTGGGGTTCCCGAACGCCGGCAAGTCGACGTTGATCAGCGCGCTTTCCGCGGCCAAGCCCAAGATCGCCGACTATCCGTTCACCACCCTGGTACCCAACCTCGGTGTGGTGGCGCGAGGTCCGCTCGACGAGCCGTTTGTCATCGCCGATCTCCCGGGATTGATCGAGGGGGCCGCGGACGGCGTCGGGCTCGGCTTTCAATTCCTCCGTCATGTCGAACGCTGCCGGGCCCTGGTTCACCTCGTCGATCTCTCGGTCTTGGCGGCTGACGAGAACAGTCCCGGCGCGGCCGAGTCGCTGCAGGCGATCGAGCGCGAGCTGGAACGGTTCGATTCGGCTCTCCTATCGCGTCGCCGTGTGGTCGTAGGCTCGAAGGTGGATAGCGTCGACGACGAGCGCCGGCGTGACCTGCGGCAAGCCGCGGAGCAACGGGGACTGCCGTATCTCGAGGTGAGCGCGGCCACCCGTAGCGGGCTCGATCAGCTCGAATTCACGCTGCGCGACTTGCTCGCCACGGCGGAACCCGAAGACGACATGCCAGACACCGATGAGGTTTCGTCGTGAAGATCGGTTTGTACGGGGGCACGTTCGACCCCATTCATAGCGGCCATTTGCAGCCGGTGCGCGACGCCTGCAAGGAGCTGACACTCGATCAGGTCATCTACCTGCCGACCGGCGTGCCGCCGCACAAGGCCGGTGATGTGCTCGCTCCCGCCTGGGCGCGTTTCGCCATGGTCGAGCTGGCGCTGCTGTGGGATCGACGCCTGGTCGTCTCACCGTGGGAGCTGCGGGAAGAGGCGAGCTACACGGCCGATACGCTGCGCCACTTTCGCGCGCTCTACCCTGATGCGGAGATCACGTTGATCATCGGGAGTGACGCCTTGCCCGGTCTGCCGACATGGCGAGACTGGCGTTCGTTGCTCGATGTACCGGTCGCCGTTCTCGACCGTGGTGGCGAGGAACGTCCCGAGCTCGACGCGCTCGATCCCGAGCTTCGTCAAGCGGTCGAGCAAGGAAAGATTCGCTTTCTCACCAACCAGCCGGTGACGGTTTCGTCCACCGAGCTGCGGGATCTACTGGCTCGTGGCGAGTTGCCACGCAGCGGTCAGCTTCCTCGCCTGGTGCTAGACTACATACGTAAATACGACCTTTATTGGGAGAATGATGTCGCAAGTCGTCAAGCCTGAGCCCGATGCTACCCAGGACGACATGCTTCGCGCCGTGGTGGCCGCCGCCGAGGCGCGCAAGGCCGAAGACCTCAAGGTGCTCGATGTCGCGACCCTCAGCGACTTTACCGACTACTTCGTGTTGGCGAGCGGTACCAACGAACGGCAGGTCCAGGCCATCGTCGACGCCATCCTCGATGTGTTGGCGCCGATGCGGATCAAACCACTCCATGTCGAAGGGTACGACCACGCTCGATGGGTCCTGGTCGACTTCGGTGGTGACATGGTGATCCACGTGTTTCTCGACCAAGCGCGAGTCTTTTACGGTCTCGAACGTCTGTGGGCCGATGCCGAGGACGTGACCGAGCGCTTGCGCTCCGAGCCCACCTCCTGATCCGTCCGTAACGTGCTCGACGAGCTCCTCGCCGCTTCGCCGAGCTTGACGTCGGCGCTCGCGGGCTTGGAGCGCGCCGCCGCCGCCGACGTACCCATTCTCGTTCTTGGCGAGCCAGCCACCGGACGAAGCCGCGTCGCGCGAGCCATCCATCAGCTGAGCGATAGGCGGGGAGGCCCGCTGGTCGAGGTCGATCCGGGCGTAGTGCCCGCGACGCTTTTCGAGAGCGAGCTTTTCGGTCATCGTGCCGGTGCCTTTACCGGTGCCACCGAGTCGGTCGCCGGTCGGGTCGACCGTGCCGAGGGCGGCACTCTGGTGCTCGACCACGTCGAAGAGCTTCCGCTCACCGCCCAGCCCAAGCTGCTCCGGCTGCTCGCCGAACGCACCTATGCGCCGCTCGGAGGTGACGAGCAGCAAACGAACGTGCGATTTGTCGCGTTGGGAAGCGCCGATTTACCGACTCGGGTCGAGAGCGGAGCGTTTCGTGCCGATCTTTACTATCGGCTCGGCGTATTCGTGTACGTCCTGCCACCATTGCGTGAGCGGCTCGCCGACCTTCCCAGCCTCTGCGCGGCTTTGCTCACCGATCTAGCGGGTCGACTCGGACGCCCGCGTCCCCGTCTCGCCGCCGCGGCGCTCGATTGGATGCAGCGTCATCACTGGCCGGGAAATCTCCGTGAGCTCCGCAATACGCTCGAACGGGCCTTGATCGTCAGCGGTGGCGACGAGGTGAATCCAGCGCCCCCCGTCGCCAGCCAGCCGCACGTACCGCGTAGCCTCGCCGCCGTCGAACGTGAGCAGATTCTCGTCGCCCTGGCCCACACACGCGGTCACCAGGGGCGGGCCGCCGAGATCCTCGGGATCAGTCGCAAGGCGCTGTGGCAGAAAAGAAAACGCCACGGCATTCGATGAGTCGATAGGCGTAGCGGATAGGCGCCGAATCGATCGATCAGGGCGTGGTCATGGGCTGCTTGATCGACTCGCGAATCACATCTTCCACGGCGCGCCCATCGATCAGGAAAGCCGACGGTACCGCCCGCCCGTCCTTGACCTTGACCTCCACCCACATACGGTGACGGTCGTCGCGCAGCACCCCGGGTGCGGGCTTGGCGAGATCCTCACGCAGGTAATACCGATCAAACGGCATCTCGAGCTGGATCTCGTCTTCGACCTGCCAGCGGGCACGCGCACGCAGGTAGTCACCATCCGAGGGGCGGGTCGCGCTCACCGTACCGAGGGTCGCGAAGCCTTCGTCGTCGGTCGACAGCGGGACATAGACCCACGTATCGCTCAGCTCGTGAAAGGGGCGGTCGAACGGTGCCGTGGTCGGGGTGACGTCGAGGTCGAGATAGCGACCCCGAAAGAGGTGGATCGGGTCGACTGGATCGACCCGGAAGAGATACGTCTCGCCTTGACGCAGCGTCGTTTCATGACGCCAGATCATCTGGCCGAGCACCGCGAGCTGGAGCATCGCGACGGTCAAGAACACCGCGATCCGGACCGTCACGACGTCTCCCCTCGACGGTTGAGCCGGCGATTGAGCAGGTGGTTGGCCACCAGGAAGCCGAGGCCGACGACGACGAACGCCAGCCCGCGGACGATGAGGGAAAGATCCGAGTCGATGAAGCGGGTCAGCACCAGGAGCGTCAGAATCGCCAGGCCTCCCGAGGCCCGCGTAGTGTCCGTACGCTGGAACCCATCCATCATCATGGTCAGTCCGAGCGCGGCGACATAGAGGGTGAAGAGAAGAGGCCAGGGGAAGAGCCCGGCGCTCTGACTCCACAGCCAGCTGATCATCACCAGGGGTGAGAAGACCATCACCACCAGGTCGACCCAGCATCGTTCCGATCGTGCGCGGCAACGCATGATCGTGATCACGACCTGGGCGATCACGATCAGCAGCGCGGTGAGTCGAACCAGCCAGGGAACGGCCTCGTAAATGGCGTCGTCCCACACCCCCGACACCGTGACGAGAAGAGCCCAGCCCACCAGCCCGACCATGCCCACGCCACGGATCGGGGCTCGCCACCACTGTTTCTCACCGGGCATCAACGCCATGCTCGAGAAGAGGAGCGCGAAGCTGCTCACCCAATGGTCCTCGGCGACTTCGCTGGTCACCGGGATCCACACGATCACGACGCCGATCGCTACCAGCCAATCGAGCAGGGCGTGTCGTCGCTTCAGTAGATAGGGGATCGCGGCGGCCAAGAAGAGGAAATAGAGCGCGGAGCTCGCATGATCGGGAGCCGCGAGAGTCCACCACACGATACCGACCAGGTAGAAGATCGCCGTGCCCAACGAGTCGAGCACGTAGAGCAGAGGCAGCGTGAGGAGCATCCACGTGCCCAGGAAGCCATAGAGATCACCTGGGACCTGGTAGGTCTGACCGATCAGGGCGAGCGAAGCCGCGAGCATCAGGGTCAGACCGATCCCGACACCCTCACGCCAGGCCGTTTGCGTCGCGCGCTGGCGTAGCACCCAGAACGTGAGCATCTGCGCCAGAATCAACGGGGCCAAGGCGAGGACCGTACGACTGCCGCGGCCAAACTCCGACCAGTTGTGAGCGATGAGCAAGATGATGCCACCGCCGATCAACAACGAACCGAGGACGGCGAAGAACACCGAGCGCAGTGAGACCGACGTCCCGTCGACCGGTGTGCCGTAGTGTTCCCGGATGCGGTCCGCCGTCTCACCGGGCATCACGCCAGCCGTGACGAGCTCGTCGAGCTCGTCGAGTAGCCAGCTGATGTGCGCGGATCGGTTCATCATGAAAGAGTCGAGCCTATTCTAGCCCGTCACGTCTTCCTGTCCTGCATCATCCGCTTGTCCAGGATCACTTTTAGCCTCGAGTCACTTCTTGTCCCGAATCACTTGGCGATTTTTTCCCGATCCAGCAACCGCGATCACTCGCATTTCGACCGGGGCTTCCCGGGAGAGAAGAGCGCTCGTTCCGACCGCCGACCACGCCGGTCGATGCTCACCGAAGTATTTGCGATGGATCGGCATGTACTGGTCGAATTCGGTCCGAAAGGCCTCCGAGTCGGTCGGTGTCGTGTGGAAGGTGGTCAGCTCGACCACATCGTCGATCGTGGCGCCGGCCGACTCGAGTAGATCCTTCGCCCGCTGATACATGCGGTCGATCTTCTCTTCGTAGGTTCCGGGCCCACCCGCAGGAATTCCCGACAGGATCACCATGTCGCCGGTGCGGATGACCGGCGCGTAGCCGAACTCATAGGCACCGTCCCAGCCTTCGGGGACGAAGATCTTCTGGTCCGGCTCGGCGCCGATGACGATCGTGGAAAGCAGAAAGAGCATGATCGAAGCTAGTATCCGTAACATCGAGAACCTCCTGTGTTGGTCTACGTCTGATACGAAACGGGATCGTCACGGTTCGATGGCGGATGAATCTGACCGCCCGATTACCACGGATACTCGATTGCGGTCCGACGAGCACATGCCTACGCTCGCGCGAACCGTTGCCAACCGACATCCATTCCGAGGTGAGCTGATGACGAGATTTGTTTTTGTTCTTTTGCCCATGGTCCTGCTCGCCGGCCTCGCCTGCGCGGCCGACGGTTCCACCGCCGAAGCCACCGCCAGCGAGGAGCGGGTCATCACCAAGCCGAGCGACGCCGATTTGCGTGAGCGACTGACCGACATGCAATACCGTGTCACCCAGCTCGACGGCACCGAGCCGCCCTTTCGCAACGAGTTCTGGAACAACAAGAAACCCGGTATCTATGTCGATATCGTGTCGGGTGAGCCCTTGTTCAGCTCGACCGACAAATACCGTTCGGGAACCGGCTGGCCCAGCTTCACGCGTCCGCTCGTCGATGCGAACATCGTCGAAGCGACCGACTACAAGCTCGGCTATGCACGCACCGAAGTTCGTTCGGCGGGTGCCGATTCGCATCTCGGTCATGTCTTCGAGGACGGTCCCCGACCCACCGGTCTGCGCTATTGCATCAACTCCGCTGCGCTACGCTTCATCCCCGTCGAAGATCTCGAAACGGAGGGCTACGGGGAATACCTGAAGCTCTTCGAGGGTGAGAAGTCAGCGCGCGACTGATCGGGTGAGCCGCTCGAGATTCGGTCCTGGCGGGAGATTCCGCTATCCTCTCGCCACCTCGTGACGAACCTCCACGACCCTTCCACCGACGATTTCGACGCGACCGACGAAGGTCGTACGTTGGGGCCTTATCGGCTCGGCCTCCTGCTCGGCAAGGGTGGGATGGGCGAGGTCTACAAGGCCCACGACGAGCGGCTCGGCCGTTGGGTGGCGGTCAAGCGCCTGCTCGGTGGTGCCCAGCCGCATCGGCGCGAGAGGTTCCGGCGTGAGGCTCGGATCCTCGCCGGTCTCGGTCATCCTGGAATCGTCCAGGTCTACGACATCGTCGAGGACGAAGACGGTGATTGGATCGTCATGGAGCTGGTCGACGGTCCGACCCTCGCCGAGCTCGGTCGCGACGGGCCGCTCGACATCGGCCAGGCGCTCGATTACGGATGCCAGATCGCCTCGGCGCTCGAAGCCGCGCATCTCCAAGGCATCGTTCACTGCGATCTCAAGATCGAGAACGTCATGGTCGCGCCGTCGGGTCACGTCAAGGTGCTCGACTTCGGCTTGGCGCGTCAGGTAACGACCACGAGTGGCGAAGCCCCCGACGATGGCCCACGCGGCATGATCGTCGGCACGCCACGCACCATGTCGCCCGAGCAGGCGCTCGAACAAGAGATCGGGCCACGGTCGGATCTTTTTTCCTTTGGCGTCTTGCTCTACGAGATGCTCACGGCGCGCTCACCGTTCGCGGCGCGCAACCTTCCTCAGACCTTCTATCGGATCGTCGAGCATCATCCACCCTCGGTGGATCAGCTCGAGCCCGACATTCCGGCGCCACTCGCCGGCGTCATCGACGAGCTCCTGGCGAAACAGCCACGCGATCGGCCGACGAGCGCGGCCGAGGTCGAGCGCCGCTTGCGGACCATCCGGTCGCTGGTCTTCGAGCCCACCGACACGACCGCGGTCGAGGAGACGAGCTGGACTCGAGACGAGGCGCTCGTCACCACCCTGGTGGTCAGCGCTTTCGATCTCGCCGCGGACGGAGACGAGCCACCGGCCGCGCTCGATCTCGTTACGCCTTTGCTCGAGCGTCACGACGGACGGGCGATCGAAGAGTTGGATGTCGGTCATCTGGCGATCTTCGATCGCCCCGGCAACGCCGTGCTCTTCGCGCTCGACCTCCACCGCAGCTGGTTGCGACGTGAGATGTCGGGGCGGGTGGCGGTGCATCTCGGCGAAGTGATCCTGCACCACAACGCCGCCTCGGAGGTCGAGCGGGGAGCATCTGCGCTCGAGCTCGAGGGACCGGCGAAACCCACCGTCAGCCGACTGCTGGATTTGGCGGTCTCGGGTCAGACCTTGCTCACCCGTGCCGCGTACGAGGTCGTCCGACGCAGCGCGGTCGACGTCGACGACGGTTCGATCGCCTGGCGCGCCCATGGTCGCTACCGCTTCGCTGGCATCGGTGAAGAAATCGAGATCTTCGAGGTCGGCTCGTCGGCGACCGCGCCGCTCGCCGCCCCGGTCGGTGGTGATTTCTGGCGTCTCACCGCCACCGACGGTCTGGCGGACAGCACCCTCGAGCTCGAGACCAGCTCGCCGGTCACCGTGCGTCACTGGCCGCCTCCCGAGCTTCCCGAGCAGCCGTATCCGGTTCTCCTGCCGTACACCCACCCACGTTTGATGGCGGGGCGGGATCGCGAGCTGGCGCGTCTCGAACGACTGCTCGACACACCGGTACCCATTCTCGGCTTGTCGGCGCCGTCCGGAACCGGCAAGAGCTCCTTGTTGTTGGGTGGCCTGGTTCCGGCCCTGCGCGAGGCGGGTGTACCGGTCGCGGTGGTGCGTCATCCGAGCGAGGCGGGCATCGCCAATCGCCTGGTCGAGGATCTCCTGGTCGGCGTCGATCCGGTCGCCGACGACGATTTCAGGCTCCTGGTCGAGCGTCTCACCGAAGTCGAGCAGCTCGCCGGTACGCCACCTATTTTGGTGATCGACCAATTCGAAGACGTGCTGCGCGACAATGCGATCGAAGCTCGCCGGCGGCTCGGGCTGATCATGGCCGCGACAATGGTGCGTCGCCCCGGTGTCGCGGCGCCCCCTTGTCGCTGGTTGATCGCCTACCGACAAGAGCAGTACGGGCGTCTGCGGGTGTGGCTGAGCGATGTGTCGAGCGACCTACGCGACGAGGAGCGCGAAGCTCGATTCGCCGCCTTACCGCACGATCTTTCCCAACCCGAGCGGTTCCAGAATTTCACCCTCTCGCCCTTGGCGACCCCCGTCTCCGGGGCGCGTGATCCGAGGGCCGACGTGGCGCGCGTGTTTCTCGATGCGATCGAAAAGCCGCTCGCCGAGATCGACCGGGCACCGAGCTTCGCGCCCGGCCACGCTGAACGGCTCGCGGCGGCCTTTGCCGATGCGCGTCTGGAGCGACCCGACGCGCCATTAGCTCCCGAGCTCCAGGTCGTCCTGGCGCATCTGCTGAACACCACGCCGACCGCCCAGCCGATCGAGGTGCCGGCCGATCCCGCGCCGTTGATCGATCGTGCCCTCGACGGTCATCTGCGCCGGGCGCTCGAACAGGCGTTCCCCGCCGACGTCACCGGGAGCGCGACGCGTCGCGCCCGCGCCTTGCTCGCTCTCCGTAGCCTGGCGACCTTCAGCGGACGTCGCGAGCGCGGCTTGGCCACCGAGGATCTGGCGCCGATCATCGGTGAAGATGGCGAAGCGATTCTCGAACGGCTGGCGACACCATCGAGTCGATTGGTGGTGCGTCGCGATACCGCCGAAGGTTTGCGTTGGGCGCTGGCGCACGATCGTATGGCCGAAGCGGTGGTGCGTTTGGTCGACGAAGAAGGGCGCTACGGCGAACTGACCATCGATACCGAGCTGCTGGCGCTGCGTCGCTTCGTTACCCTGCGGACCGCGCTCTTTCGCTCGGGTGAGCGGGTCGCGGCGACCCGCGTGCCACGTCGGCAATTTCGGCGGATCGACGAGCACGCCGCGGCGCTTTTGTGGAACGACGAACGACGCGCCTGGTTTGCCGCCAGTCGCCAACGCCGCGCCAACGACCGTCTCCGGAGCGCCGGTTTGGCCATGCTCGCGGCGGTCGTGCTGGTGGTGATCGGCGCCGTGGCGTCGAGCTGGGCGAACCATCGCGCCGAGCAACGCGCGCTGCGTGACCAGGTGGCGCAGGCCGATCCGGATGTCGCCTTCGCGGCGCTCGATCGCCTGGCGGAGGACGGCGGGTTGTCCGACGATGAGCTACGTACCTTGCTCGAGACTCGTGACCGGCCGCTCGATCTGCTCGAGCATGGCCTCGCCGGTCTGCCGCCTCGTGAGCGTGACCGGGCGGTCCTCCGGACGGTCGACCTGATGCTGCCCTGGGTGGCCGAGCGGCCCGACGATCCTCGGCTGCTGTCGATTCTGGTCTGGGCGCTCGACTTCGCGCCGGGTCGTCACGAGACGAGTCGCGAGCGCGCCGCCGAGCTGCGCGAGCAGGTGCTGGCGCCGGTGCGTGCCACGTATCCGCCACCGGCGTTGCCCGCGCCCGGCAATGACGATTGGATCGACCTGCCCGCCGGTAGCTTCATGATGGGACTGCCACCCAATGCGCGCGGCTTCGGCACCGAGCAGCCACGTCATCACGTCACCGTCTCGGCGTTTCGCATCATGCGCCACGAGGTGACGCACGGTGAGTATCGTCGGCTGGTGCCCGATTACCTCGCCGCGGTCGCCGCCGACATCCCGGCTGGCTATCTCAGCTGGTACCAGGCTTATGCCTATGCCGCGTGGCTCGGGGGTCGTCTTCCCACCGAGGCGGAGTGGGAATATGCCGCGCGCTCAGGGTGCGCGAAGGCGCCCTGTGGCGCCGATGGCGAGATCGCCACGCTCGATTCCGTGGCCTGGACCTTGCGCAACGCGCGCTCCGAGACCACCGGGGAGCCGTTTTCCCGTCCGGTGATGAGTCTCGCGCCCAACGCCTGGGGTCTTTACGACACCCTCGGCAACCTTTCCGAATGGACCGCGAGCTGGTTCGGGGTCTATACCGAGAAGCCGGTGAGCGATCCATGGGGACCCGCGACCCATCCGAGCGGCCAGCGTATCTACCGGGGTGGCGCCTATTGGCTCGGTGCGGCGAGCGCCAGCGTCGCGGTGCGCTTCGTCATCGCCCCGGACAGTCGCGACGCCGGCCATGGCTTTCGGGTGGTCCTTCCCGTCCCGGCGGACTGAGCGCTACGACGTTTCGCGCTGTAGCTGATAGCGCGTCGTCGCGCCTCGGCACACCGATTCGATCCGCAGCGAGTCCTGGCTCAGCTTGGTGATCGTGTTGACCCACTTCACCGTGCCTTCGGAGCTCACGCTCTCACCGGTGAATTCCCACGACTCGTTGGGCGTGCCGCCGGTTTGGGTGGCGGTCGAGTAGCCACCGGCGCTGGTGAAGTTGTTCATCGACAGCTTGTTGGTCAAAGGATCGACGCCGATATGGCCGATGGTCGCGACCGCCACCGGCTGCGTCATCGACGATTGGACTTGGTTGGACACCAGGTAATGGCCGTTCAAGCGACGCTCGAAGCTCTCGGTGAGAACCGCGGCCAGACGGTCGTTGGCGTAGAAACGTGCCACCCACACCCCGCCGACCAGAAAATCGATGCCTTGAAAACCCTCGTCGTCCGGCGTCGACGATTGGAGGTCGGAGTGGATGACACGTGAGTCGTTCATGAGCGGGCTCCTGTGGATCGCTCCCACTCGAGTCGAGTGGCGAGCAAAGCTGCTTTGTGTTGCGGGTACGTGTTGATGGCTTGTGGCAAGAGCTCGGCGGGTGCGAAGCGCTCCAAGGCGTCTCGAAACGAGCGCCGGCTCGCATGACCGAGACCGCGTCGTGACGCTTGCTGGTCGACGGACCCGGGTGTCCAGAGACTCATTGCCAAATCCGTGAGCTGTGCCTGGGTAATGCGTTGGCTGCCGACGCGGTGACGGAAGCAGGCATAGACCTCGTGGGCGGCATCGACCGTATGCGTGGCGGCACGTACCGCTTCGGTGCGGAGCAAGGCGCGGGTGATCTGCCAATCGGTGACCATGAGCGGGTCGCTGATCACCACGTCGAGAAGCCGACGTTCCGACTGCGATCCGCTCGCGAGCCCCATCTTCGAAGCCAAATCCTCGAGCGGCTGATCGCCCGTTCGAGGATCGTGACGCACGGCTTCGGCGAGCAGATCGAGCTCAGCTTCCTCGAGGCATTCGAGAGCGGGAAGCGGACAGCCCTTGCCGGCGAGCTCCTTGCCGATCCGTTCGGCACGCTCGGTCAGAGCGCGCTCCTCGACGGCGAGTCCTTCGAGTCGCGCCGCCGAGGCGAGCAGAAAACGCAGGTGAATCGCTTCGATCACTGTCTCGGCCTCGGGGTGGAGGACCTGGATGGCGAGTCCGACGTCGCGGTACCGGCGATCGCCAGAGCGGACATGCAGCTCACGAAAGCGGTCGAACGGTACGGTGGCGCGATGTCGCCGGGGAACAGTCGGCGTGGTCGGTCGAGCGGCGAGATCGAGTGCCGCCGCCGCGTCGTCTTCTTTGAGCCGAAGGTGCGCCAGGTGGTCGATGAGGCGTCGCGCCGCGTCGTCATCGAGCTCGGTACGGATGCGTGCTTCGACGGTTTCGGGATAGCGCTCGTGAAACGGCAGGGCTTTGACCGTCGCGATCAACCTCTCGCCTGATGGCGCTTCGATCGAGCCCGCCTCGACCCGCTCGGTAACGGCGTGACGAAGCTCGACGAGCGCGAGGGTCACGGCGCGATAGCCGTGGCTTGCCGGTAGGTGGAGGAGCGCGACTTCGTCGTCACCGTCGAGACGACCCTCACGAAAGTCCCTGAACACACGACCCACGCCGATCATGCCGTAGCGCTCGAGCTCGGCGGCCCGCAGCGCGCCCATCGACGCGGCGCCGATCACGCGGACGCCTGAATCGAGGGCGTAGAGGATCTCCTTGTGGCTGATCGCGGGCTTGCTGTAGTAGTAGCCGTCGAGCAAGACGATCACCGTTGGCCGTTCCGACAACGCCGCCAGCAGATCACCGCGTTGCGCCGGTGGACGCAGGTCGACATCGTCGAGTCGTCGCCGCCAGGTCGCGTCCGGGTGCTCGGGCAGGCTCGGGCCGGCGAAGACGATGATCTTGTGCAAAGCAGTGGCTTGTAAGGAAGCAGTCATCACACCTCGTGTGACTCACCCAAACCCGGGATGTACGTCTTGACCACCGCGACACCGATGTCGTCGCGGGTCAGATCGACCGCGTAGGCGTGGGTGTTCAGCCGGGCGAGCGCATCCAGGATGGTGTCGAGATCCGTCGCCACATCGTCTCCGGCGCAGTCGGGAAGCTGGTCGAGACGCCGTTCGGGCTCGGGTTCGACAAAGTCGTCGTGGGGGAGATAGCGCCACATCGGATGGTCGGGTAGCGGCAGATCGTCGAGCCCACCGGTGAGCGCGGGCAGATCGTCACGGGCACCCGAGATGAAGGTCAGCCGGGATTGCGCGGCTTCGGTGAGGGCGCGTGACAGGGCGACGTCACGGGACGGATGACAGCCCGAGCCGCCGAAGACGTGGGGCAGATCCGGGAGCGACAGCGCGACCGAAACCACCGGCAGGCCGACTTCCCAGCTCAGGTCGTGAATCGCCAGACGCGCTCCGGCGTCACGAAAGCGCGCGATCAGATCGACGCAAAAGGGCGTCTCGACCGAGTCGGGGTCGATCGCCCGGCGCGGGCGTCCCGCGTGCGCCGACAGGTACACACCATGACGCTCGATGAGCTCGGTGAGGGCATGGACGAGCGCCTCGGCGAGGTGGTTCCCCGAGGCGAGACCGCTCGACGATTGATGAAACATGCGGGGCACGAAGCGATCGGGGAGACGCAGATCGAGCTCGACCGCTTGTTTGGGCAGCCAGGCGCGTCGCTCGGTCGCCAGCTCGGTTGCCGCGACCCAATCGATCTGTAACGACCCGAGCCGGGGCGCCGTCGGCAGCCACGGCAGGTGATCGGTGGCGAGCGGGTTGATGGCGCGCATCTCGTTGAGCGAGAACGCCATCTGCTCGACACCGACCAGCTCCTCGACATGGAAGAGCTCGATCGACTCCATCACGGCGCTGACCCGTGCCGCGTCGGCCGTGACGCCTTTGCCTTGCGAGACCGAGAGATTGTGGCTCGCCGGTCGGATCGCCTGGAACACCGGGATGTCGAGCCGGTCCAACCGCGTGACGTCGGCGACTCGGGTGACGCCGACATCGTGCAGCACCGGCTGGAGCCGTTGCCACGTGGTGGCCGGATCGACGATCCGATGCGTGCCGAGACGATAGCCCTTGGCGGTCCGCGAGTCGCTGACCGACGCGCTCATCCGCGCTCAGGTGTACTCTTCGACCGGGTGGAAATCGAGAAAGCGCGTGTGTTTGCTGAACGCGGCGATCTTCCACGTGCCGCTCTTCTCCTTGAGCACGATGGCCACGGAGTTGGCGCCGAAGGTCTGATCGTTGGCGTACGTCTCACGGTAGTGGTAGGTCGCCACGGCGTGAATCGCGCTGGTGTAGAAGATCGTCCAATCGGTCAGCGTGACGCTACGTGGCGTGGTGAAGGGGTACTCCTTCTGCTGCTCTGCGAAGTCGTCACTCGCGATCGCCTTTTCGAAATCGGACGGATCGACCTGGCCGATCCAACCCGCGGCGATCACCAGCACCGGATCGGTCATCGTCGATTCGGCGAGGCTGGGCATCTTCGCCGGATCGGCCGACTCCCATTGCTCGATCAGCGCCTTGATCGCTTTGTCGTCGTCGTCGTGGGGGGCCGTGGTCTCGTCCGGCTGCTCGACCGACACCAATTGCGGCACATCGGTGAGCACGACCGCCGCGCCGACCATGCGCTGGCGTGTCTGGTCACCCGGCTCGAGGTCGAAGCCGGCTTCGGGGCTCAGTTGGTCGAAGGCTTGCTGAAGGCTGTCATCTCGGTTCTTGTCGGTCGCCATACTACTCTCCTTGCACCTTGAGCTCATCCGTCCGAGGCCCGTGGTGGGCCGAGACGGGTATGGGGGGCACCACGTGACCGAATGCCACGGGCGTGATCGATGTGAAGATGAGCTTTTGAAAACGTAGCACAGCGTTTCGGTGGCAACAAGAAACCGAAAGGTCTCAATCTCTCCTCCCATCATCGGGCTCCGGGCGTGACCACGACAGCGGGATCACGATTCGAAAGCCGATCGACAGGCTCCGGGTGCTCGGTGAGAGGTGACCACGCTCGCTCGGCGCGATCGAATCGCGGGGACGCCAGGCCGAGCCACCGCGAAAGACCCGATGGGTGACGGCGCTGGCGGTGGGGCCGACGGGGTCGGTCCGGGCCTCGTCGCGATAGGGGTGATACCAGGTGGCGGTCCACTCCCAGACATTGCCCAGGCTGTCCCACAGTCCCAACGGATTGGGCTCGAGCCGCATGACCGGGCGGAGCATGGATTCGCCATCCTCCGGGCGCGCTGAATTGCCCACCCACCAGGCGACGGTACCGAGCTCGGTCGCTCGTCCCGAGGCGTCGCAGTATGCCTGTTGGCAGCTGGCGCGGGTCGCGTACTCCCATTCGGCTTCGGTGGGCAGGCGACCGCCGAGCCAGGCGGCGTAGGTGTAGGCGTCGTACCAGCTGACAAAGCCCGCGGGTAGCTCGTCGGCCCCGGCGTGATCCGGCACCAGGCGACGATAGTCGGCGTTGGTCACCTCACGGGTCAGCATACGGAACGACGTGAGCGTCACGTCGTGCGCGGGCATCTCGTCGGCAACGTCGGGCGCGGTGCGGTGGCGGTCGGCACCCATGCGAAACGTGCCCGCGGGCACCGTCACCCACTCGGGTCCCGTCGGTGGTGGTGGATGAAGGTCGCGGAGCGGCGCGAGCACACGCTGACGGAGCGTCTGGGCGGTGTCGCGATACGCCTCGTGAGGGCGGGCATGGAGATCGAGCGCCCACACCAGGCTGGCGATGAGACGGGTGTTGTCGGGCTCGCTCTCGGCGAGCGGCGCGACCAGCTCGGCGACCCGGATCAACGCCTCGGCGCGGCGCTCGTCGGCGACCCCACCGAGACCGCGATCGAAGATCTCGAAGCGATGCTCGCGTTTGTCGAGACGAGCGCGGAGCTTGTCAGCGTCGATGCGATCAGCGAGCTGATCCAGCGCGGCGAAGGCCGCTTCGGGCTCACCGGCCTCGACCTCCTCGAGAAGCGCGGTTTCCCGGGCGCGTTGATCGGCGAACCCCCAGGCGCTCACCGCGGTCACCAACACCACGAGCGCCGCGACCAGCCGCCGCAAGGTGGAGAAGCGCTTCTCCTTGCTCCGGCGTTCTCGACACGCCTGCCACCAGGCGCGCTGTTCGGCGGTCCACAGCAGCACATCGCGATTGGCGTCGATCATCGAGAAATAGTGCGCCGGCACAGCGGTGGCCTGGATATGGTCGCCCGAGGCGAAGAGCTGACTTTCCAGCGCCACGAAACGGCGTAGCCCGATCAGCTCGGGATCGACCGTGAGGCCCGTCCAATCGCCCGCGTCGACGGTATCGATCAACACCTCGGCGAGCCGGTCGTTGGCGAGCACATAGACGAATTGGTCGCCGTGCTGCTCGAGCAACACCAGACGGGTGCGCGCGGTCGACAGCGTGTCGAGCACCTCGCGTCCTTCGTCACCGAGCGCGTCGACCAGAGCGTCGGCGTCGAGACCGCGCTGACGCTGGCCGTGGATATCGGCGAGCTCGCGCAAGACGAGTAGCGCCCGGGCTCGTGAGGTGCGGGCCTGGTTCTGGACATCGGGTGGATAGGCCGCGTCGAGAGCCCGGCGAAGGTGCTCCTCGAGCGCCCGGTCGATCATCTCAGCCGGCTCTTCCGGGATCTCGACTCGCACCGAACCGTGGCTCCCGCTCCTTCCGGCGCCGGGCTCCCCGGCCCGATCGAGGAGGTGAGCGAGGACGACCTGAAGCTCGGGAACCAGAGGCGCGGTCGGCCGCGCGAGCCGGGCCTCGGCGAAGGCACGCGCCAGGCGTTCGGCGTCGTCGGGGTCGAAATGCCAGCGATAGCGCTCGTGACGCAGCGGTTTTTCGATCGCGTCGCGAAACACGCGGGTCGCGGCTTCGAGCGGATCCGCATCCCCGGCGGGAGGCGTTCCGAAGAGGGTCAGCGGTGCGTCGGCGAAGCGTCCGAAACCCGACAGGTCGTGGGGCAGCGACTCGATACCCGCCAGACCCGAGGCGCGGGCGTCACGCAACACGTCCTCGAGCCAGGCGACCACCCGACCGTGGAATTCCTGGCGATACGCCAAGAGCCAGCGACAGGGCGGGTCGTCGAGACCGGGCGCGCGTTGCGCCGACGCGGCGAGCAACGTGCCGAGCTTGGCGCGCACCAGCGATGCGTCTTTCGCCAGCAGCTCCTCGAATTGATCGACCACGAGGACCGGTGGTCGGTCCGCCGCGAGTCGTCGGATGGTGAGGATCTGATCGACGAAACTCCGGGCGTCGATCGCACCGAACACGCGCTGGCCGGTTTCCACCAGATCGGCGAGTAGACGTTCTTCGACTCCGGGCTCGGCCGGATGACGATCGATCGCCACTGGATGCCCCATGGCGCGTAGCTTCGGCACCAGCCCAGCGGTCAGGAGCGAGCTCTTGCCGGTTCCCGACGCGGCGTGAAGACCGATCACCGTCAACGGCTGATCGAGCAGCACGTGGAGCGTATCGAGATCCTCGTCACGTCCCGCCATGAGGTCGGGGTGCTCGTACGGAAGAAGAAGGGGATACGGTTGCGCCGGCAGCTCGGGTGACGGGAATCGACGCAGCTCGAGGCTGGTGGCGAGCGTGCCCTGAGTGCGGAAAACCGTCTCGACCTCGCGTAGCTTGTCGATCAACAAGGCACGAAACGAGCCTTCGTCGTTGAACACCACGCCGAGTCGACCGAGCTCACCGCGAAAATCCGCCATGATCCCGTTGCCTTCCGGTGAGGTCTCACGCTCGGGTACCACCTCGTCGGATGCCAGCAGGGCGACGACGGGAATGCCGTGGTCGAACGCGCTCTCGACCTCCCACCGACTCCACGGTTTGAAGCCATCGCCACCCAGGGCCACCGGTGGCACACGACCGCGTCGCCAGCCGACGATCGCCACGACGAGATCGGCGCGGGCGATCTGACGGCGACACGCGGTCACCGGATCGAGCCCGCGGCGCGCCGTCACGTCGCGTAGCGTCGGTTCGTGCCCGAGCTCGGTGACGACATCCACCGCCGCCGTTTGAAACGACTCCAGCTCGTCGGCGATCGAAGAAATAAAGACCCGCATGGGTTCAGACGGACCTCGTTCGAGCACAGGGGCTCGGTGGGGACATGCACGGGGTGCACGTCAGTCGATGACGAATCTCTCCCGCGTCGAGAGATTCCGTCGACCATAACGCCAAATCACACCGATCAGAACACCGAGAAGGATGAGAAGTCCGATCGACAAGGCACGACGGGCATCGAAATCACTTTCGCCAGCGAGCCCTTCCAGCCGTCGCGCCGCGTTGAGCGACACGTGGAAGAGCATCACCATCGCAATACTGCCACGGCTGCTGTTGTAGACCCAGGTCATCAGCGGCACGAAAAGCACGAGCGGAATCAGGCTGATGATCAGTGCGCTGATCAACGCTCGCTCCATGTGCATCGGAGGAATGCCGAGCTCCGGGGTACCGAGCAGACTCGCGGTGATGTAGTACGGGAAATGCCACAGATTCCACACCACCGCGACGATCAGCGCGGCGAGAAGCGCTGATGATTTTGCCTGCAGACGTGACAGCAGAAAGCCGCACCAGCCGATTTGCTCACAGCCGATGAACACGACATAGACCACATAGACCGACAGCCAGTAGGGAATGGTCTCGGCGACGCTTCGCCAGGTGATCGTCCAGGTGCCGTGTTGGATCATCCACACGATCATCGGCACGATTACCAAACACACCGGCACCAGGAAAATCGCGATCAGATACTGCGAGAAAGGCTGGCGAAGCTGGACGACCCGCCGGAGAAGCTCACCCACCGCGCCCTGGCCGCGAAACGCCCAGGTCACCGTGATCGCCGCGACCACCGGTCCCAACCCGCCTAGGAAGCGGAGGAGATTGCCGAGCTCGAAACGCTCCGGACCATAAAGCCAATCACCATGAACCGGAGCAAAACCGAAATCCGCAACGTCGAGCGCCATGAGGAGCGATGGCAGCCACAGTGCGTAGCTGAAACCAAACGTGACCCCTAGAAACCAGAGAATCTCTTTCTTTCTGACACTTGCCATCGCATCCCCTCTTGCGTGGCACGCCAAGGTGCAAATGAAACCGTTGCGAGGATACAGCAATTTCGCGTGGCGCGGGGATGGATGGCCTTCGGGGCCTCGTCGTGCCTACTTACCGCCAGCCGCGTCTCCCCACAGCTGACGCAGGCGCGCGTCACGACCGCAACCCCGTCGATAGCTGTAATAGCGCTGCGGATTCTTCTCGTAGAAATCCTGGTGATACTCCTCGGCGGGATAAAACGGCCCAGCGGTTTCGATCGGCGTCAGCACCGGTAGCTCGAACGTCTTGGTCTCCTCGATCTTCGTCTTCGAAGCCTCGGCGCTCGCGCGCTGCTCATCGCCGTGCACGAAGATGCCTGTGCGGTACTGACTGCCTCGATCACAGAATTGGCGGTCCTGCACCGTCGGATCGATATTCACCCAAAACACCTCGAGCAACCGCTCATAGCTCACCACCGACGGATCGAAAACGATCTCGACCGCTTCCGTGTGACCCGTGCGGCCATACGCCACCTCTTTATACGTCGGCTCCACTTCCTTGCCACCGATATAGCCCGACGTCGTCGAGATCACCCCGTCGATCTTGTCGAAGGGCGGTTCCATGCACCAAAAACATCCACCCGCGAACGTCGCCCGTTCGAGACCGTCAGCCGGTGGCTGCGAGGCCGGATTGCCCTTGCCGGCGAGCGGCGAGCAGGCGATCAGAGTCAAAACAAAAAGCGCCAAGATCAGCTTACGCATCATCGAAGTCTCCGTTGTTCATCCACCAACCCTTACGGCTCGGCTCCGACGCTGGATGAGGTCGACTGGGGATCCGGGGTCGCGAGTCCACCTGGTGTGAAGTCTGAGTCCACATGCCTGGATAGTCCGGCGACGCACTCGGCGATCCACTAGCATCCCTGTAAACAGAATCAGGTGGAAGCAAAGAATGATCGGCAAACGAACCAGACGCGCCGGATTGCGAATCGCCACGTTGGCGATAGGGCTGCTCGGCGTCGTGATGGTCGGGTGTCGATCGGGTGACGAATCCGTGGTCGAAGCTGGCGCGCCGGATACCGGCGCGGTCGAAATCGGCCCGGTCGTCTTACCGGAGGGGAATATGGAACCGATCAGATTAGAGGTGGGAAGTCACGGACCGTTTCCTTGGATGACTGGCGAGAAGCGCCGTTACGAGCTCGAGGTTCCGGCGGGCCAGCTCGTGCATGTCACGGTCGAACAGCGGGGCATCGATGTCGTTGTTCGTTTGCTCGATACCGACCAGAACGAGATCGTGGCGGTCGATAGCCCGATCGGTCAGTGGGGTATGGAGACGGTCTCGGTCATCGCCGATCAGGACCGAGATACTCGCTTTCTTCTCGAGATTGCGCACGACATTCCGGAAGCCCTGGCGGGCGAGCTACGCATAGACGTGGGCACACCCCGACCCGCGACCGACGAGGACGAGCGACGGATCGCCGCCGAACGCCGCTTCGCCAAAGCCGAAGATTTGCGTCGTGATCAGGTGGATCGTGATCGTTCGATCGAAGCCTATCGAGGCGTGCTCGCCGAGCTCGAGGCGCTGGGTGATGTGAGCGGTCAGGCGGAAGCGTGGGAGCGAATTGGCAGGGTTCATGAAGATTCCGAACGAGCCGATCAGGCTAAGGACGCCTACCAGCGGGCCATCGAGCTCTTTCGCCAGGCCGGTGATCAGGCGCGTGCTGCCGTCACCCTCAATCGTCTGGGCGCGGTGTTTTTTCACCAGGACGACTCGGACGAAGCGAGCCGACTCTTCACCGAGGCGCTCGGTTTGGCGAGCGATGCCGGTGATCGCTCGGCCGAGGCGGCGGTGCGAAGCAATCTTGCTCGGGTGGTCATGGCTCGGGGTGAGATCGATCAGGCCCTCGTCCAGTACTACCAGATTCGAGATCTTTGGCAGGAGCTCGGACGTCCGGTCGATTCGGCGCCAGCGGTGATGAACATCGCTTCGATCTTGTTGCGACAAAACCAGCTTCGAGAATCACGGGAGGCGTTCGAATCCGCCCTTCAGCTGAATCAACAGGCGGGCGATCTCAGAGCGACGACCCAAGCGCTCATCCGTCTTGGGGAGATTCACCTCAGCGACGGCGATCTCGATACGGCGTTGGAGCATTTCGGGCGGGCGAGCCTGGTGGGGCGCGATGTCCTGACGCGGACGTGGCTCGTGGTTCTCGAGAATGGTCTCGGTCTGACCAAAAGCAAGCTGTTGCGCCACGAAGAAGCGCTCGTTCATTTCGAAAACGGCCTCCGAGGCGCGCGACAGCAAGGCAACGAGTCGAGAATCGCGACGCTCTCCTTCAACCTCTCGGCCAGCCGTCTCGAAGTCGGCGAGCACGAGGCGGCCGAGCAGGGGTTTCGCGACGCCGGCGCCTCGTTCGGACGTTTGGGCCGGACACGATTGGTCGCCGCGAGCTTGTTGGGTGAAGGTCTGGCGCTACGTCGCCAGAACCGATCGGACGACGCTCTACCGGTCTTGCGCAGAGCCCTCGATCACATCGAGGTGGCGCGGGAAGAAACGAGCTCCTCTCGATCGCGGATCGCGTTTCACGCCAGCAAACAGCGCTACTACGAAGAGCTCGTCGATTTGCTGATGGACCAGCCCGATGCCACGGCCGCCATCGAGGCGCTCGCCGTGGTCGAGCGCAGCCGAGCGCGAGCGCTGCTCGACGTGTTTGGCGATGAAGATCCACCGATCGCAGCCGAAGGCGATCAGCGCCTAGCCGCCGATCAGAGGATGCTCACCACCAAGCTCACCGAGCTCGACTTCGCGTTGCAGAAAGCGGTCGACGAGGGGGAGATCGAGCAGCTCGAGCGTCAACGGCTCGACACGTTGACTCGATTGGCCGCGGTACGAGGCACCTTGCGACGTAGCAGCCCTCAATTCGCTCAACTCACCAAGCCGCGACCACAGACCCTGCCTCAGATCCAGCGTCATCTGGACGACGAGACCCTCCTGCTCGTGTACTCGCTCGGCGATACGACGAGCTGGCTCATGAGTCTGACGCAGGAGGGCGAGCTCGAGACGCACGAGCTTCCCGGGCGAGGGGAGATCGATCCCTACGCCAAAACGGCTCATTTCCTATTGTCGAATCGCATGGCGGATCTCGGTGGACGTGTCGACAAGCACCTGGAGATGCTGAGCGAGTGGCTGCTCGGCCCGGTTGTCGGACGTTTGGCGCAATACGAGCGCGTGGTGGTCGTGGCGGATGGCGGTCTTCATCGTCTGCCTTTCGTGGCGTTACCGCATCCCACGACCGGTGATCCGATGGTGGTCTCTCACGAGATCGTCGTCGTACCGTCGATGAGCACCTTGGCGGCGCTGCGCTACCAGCTCGCGGGTCGCGGCGTGGCGCAAGACGATGCCGTGGTGTTCGCCAATCCGGTATTTTCCGCGGCCGACTCACGGGTGCGTGGCGGTATGTCGAGCGAGCCCGACTCGCAACCGGACGTGACTCGATCGGCCCGAGACGTCGGTCTCGGTTCACCTCTACCGCCCCTCCCAGGCACCGAGCGCGAGGCCCGGCTCCTCGAGACGCTCCTGCCGGGCACCGAGGTGTACATGGGCTTCGAGGCCAATCGAGAGAACTTTCTCGATGAGGGTCTACGACGGTTCCAGATTCTCCATATCGCAACCCACGGCCTGCTCAACTCGATCAACCCCGAGCTCACCAGTCTCGTGTTGTCGATCGTCGACGAAGAGGGCAAGCAACAGCCCGGCATGATCGACCTTCATGATCTCTATGGCATGCAGCTGGGCGCCGAGCTGGTCGTGTTGAGCGCCTGTCATACCGGTGAAGGCGACACGGTTCGGGGCGAGGGCGTGATCGGCTTGCCACGTGGTTTTCTCTACGCTGGCGTGCCACGCGTGGTCTACAGCCTGTGGAGCGTTGGCGACCAGACCACGGTCGAGCTCATGGAACGGTTCTATCGGGCCTTGCTCGAAGACGAAAAGAGCGCGGCGGCCGCGTTGCGACACGCGCAACGGAGCATGCAAGAGGACGGTTACCATCCGTACCAATGGGCCGGGTTCGTCTTCCAGGGTGAGTGGCGTGACGAGATTCCCGAGCGGTTCGCGCGAGATCCCGATATCGAGCCTGATAACCAAGGGCAGATGGTGGATGACGAGCCCTTGATGGATCCAGACTTTCCCGGGCCCCAGCCTCAGATCGGCAAACCTCGGCACAGCGACGAGACGGGCGCGGTTGGCGGTCGAGACTCCGATGAAGTGTCACGAGAAGGTCATTCGACGCGCTCGACCGTCGCTTCACACCAGGTGAACCGCACCCAAGACGACGACCGAGACGAGGAATGGGTCAACGGCGTCGAGCTGACGACCGGTGCGCTCCTACCGCCACCCATGTCGGCCGAGGAGCTTCTGCAACAGCCGGCCCACGGTGGCATGCCGCCGCACATCCATCGTCAGCTGCTTTGGTGGGTCGAGAACCACGCGATCAACGATCCCGAGCGTCAGACGATCGTGCAAGTAGACGAGAACAAACTCTCCGAAGCCGGCTGGGGTGTTTTGTTCGCGCCGGGGACGTCACCCGAGGTCCGTGAAGCTCTCGAACCGCTGATCAGTCATCGCGAGGCACAGGCTGGAGAGCGCTTCAAGTGGCTGCACTACGAGAAAGGCTGGGACAAACTCGATCTGCTCGATCACTATGAGGCCGGCCCCGGGCCCGCCGATCCGGCCAAGGTGCCGTACTACGTCTTGGTGGTTGGCGACCCAACAAGCCTGCATTACGACGTGCAGTACGATCTCGATATTCAATACGCCGTCGGGCGGGTCCACTTCGATCGAGTCGAGGACTACGACCAATGGGCACGCGCGGTTGTCGACGCCGAGACGGCTGCGACCGTGGATCGTCCCACTGCGGCGATCTTCGGGGTCGAAAACGACAACGACCCGACGACCCGGCGTTTGGTCGCGGAGCTGATCGACCCGCTAGAAGCCGACCTGCGCACGTGGCTCGCCGACTACGAGGAAGAAAACGACGAGCGTCTGTGGGATCTGCACCGTCTGCCCGACGGTCGCAAAGCGACCTTGATCGACCGTCTTTCACATGCTCCACCCGCGTTGCTTTTCACGGGCAGTCACGGCCTGGCCGTGAACAGCCAGGATGACCAGCCGGGCATTGATCGGAAGGATCTCGAGACGGCGCAGCGCGAGCTTCAGGGATCGCTCGTGTGTGAAGAGTGGGTGCGCGGCACGGGTGAGGTTGGGAGAGAGGCCTATGTCGCGGCCGAAGATCTGATCGGAATGAATCTTCGGGGCATGATCACGACGCACTTCGCTTGCTATAGCGCCGGGACGCCGCAATGGGACAACGTCAGCAAACGGGCGTTCAGGAAAGGTCCCAGAAAACTCGTGGAACGCCCATTCATCTCGCGGTTTGCTCAGCAGATGTTGCTCTCCGGGGCGCAGGCGTTCGTGGGACATGTCGATCGAGCCTGGGCGACGTCATTCAGCTGGTCGGGTCAGGGGGGCGATCAGACCAAGGCGATGACGAGCTTCTTCATCAGCCTGCTCCAGGGCCACCGCGTCGGCTACGCCACCGAATACATCAATCAGCGCTATGCCGAGCTGGCGACGAAGTGGAACGATCTCGTCCAGGCGCACACCTTGCGGGGCAAGGTGGCCGACCCGACACTGACGGCGAGAGTCCGAAAAGCCACCCTCGACGCGCGCAATTACGTCGTGATCGGTGATCCGGCGGCTCGGATCGTGGGGTCAGGTAAAAACTGGTAAAAAGTGCTTTACAGCGCGAAAGCGAGATTTTACTTCAAGAAATCTTGCACAAGTTCTTGGTCATGTAGCCGAGAGCGTATACGATGACGCGGAGACCGATTCTTTGGAGGTGTCGCCGTGTCCGCAAACAAATGTCTCGTCGCTTTCGCCGCTCTATTCGTCGCCATGGCGCTGCCCGTGAGCGCGGAGTTCGCCGTGGGTGCGAAGGTCGGAACGATCGGCGTGGGCGCGCAGTTGGCGTTTGGCACCGATGTGTTCCAAGGCCGGCTGGTGGCGGCGACCTTCGATTACGACGACATCGAAATCAACACCGAGAACGTCGACTACGACGGCACGGCGGAGCTGACGAATTTCCTCACCACCCTCGATTGGTATCCGGGTGGCAGCGGCTTTCGCATCAGCGTCGGTCTGATGTTCAACGACAATCGAATCGTCGGCCGAGCGTCGGTACGACAGCTGCTCATCGACGCGCTGGGTTTCATCCCGCCCGAGGTGAACGGTCTCTCGCTCGGCACCCTCGAAGCCACCGCCGAAGGCGAAGACATCGCACCCTACGTCGGCATCGGCTTTGGCAATCCTCTCGGCGGCCGCAGCCAATGGCAGCTCGACGTCGACCTCGGTGTCGCCTATTGGGGCGAGCCCGAGGTGACCCTCGAGCTACGCGACAGCGACATTCTCGACTTGGTCAGCCTAGTACCGGGTGGCGATCAACTGATCGCCGACGCGCTCGAAGAAGAGCGCCAGAACCTCGAAGAAGAGGTCGAGGAGTACACCTGGTACCCCGTCGTCGCGGTCGGCCTCAGCTATCGATTCTGATTGACTTGCTCTCGAGGACCCTGTTCACGTGAGCGGCGGTATGAGAGTCATATAGGTTTGGGAGCCTCGTTCTGGTTCATTAACTTCGATAGAGTTGATGATCGACAAGTGCTATTGGCTTCTCTCTACTGCCCTTCCCTGGCAGCACACTCCCTGACTTCACTACGCAAACTGAGGCGCTGAAGGTCTGGGCAGTGGGGAGGTGGAAACATGTTCAGCGACTTCAGCCGGGTTTTCATCCGCATGATCGTGTGCTGCTACCTCTGCTTTGCGCTGGGGTACGTGCTCGTTCAAGTCGCACCGGGCCTTCTCGAGGGTAACGCGCGGGTGGTCCTCAGTGTGATCGGTTACGCCCTGGCGATCTTCTGTTTCCGCGCGACTGGCCTTCGATTCGGGACCCTGACGAGGTCCCCCACAGGCTGGAAGCTCGTGGTCTTGGCGCTGTCAGTGGTGTTTCTCCTCGTCGCCTCCTTCAGTTTCGTCCAGTGCTTGCTCATGTCGGCTCGCTACGGGCCCGCGGACGTGTCGAAGGTTCTCCTTTTTCTGCTCTGTCCCCTTTCCCTGTGGCCGACCGTTCTCGTCCTCTATCCTCTCCGCTGGAGCCTCGTGGCCTACGGCGCCGCCCGGTCCGTGCGGCGAGCTCGGCCTCCCGGCCATCGCGACCTGGAAGGGACGCCGTCGGTTCTGGCGGCTTCCGGCAGCCCAGACTCGGCGGGGGTGGCGACCCCGACATCTCGAGCCGCTGAACCGGCAGCACAGGGCATACCAGCGCGGCAAGGCGCCAGGGTGCCGATTGGCTGCGTTGTTGGAGGCTTGATCACCCTGATCTACCCGGTCGCCTGGATGTTGGCCCTCTTATGGGAACCGGCCCGTATACCTGTCTCCATTTCTACAATCGTGCTCGGCGCCATTCTCTGGCTCGCCGAGCTTCGCTTCAACCATCGCCATCTCGCCGAACGGCTCTTCGAGACTTTTCAAGTCAAGCAGTTCGCTGTCCAATGGGCCCTGCTGAGCTGCGCAGGCCTTGCGACTTTTTTCCTATTCGAATGTGCCTGGGCGTGGGTTTCAGGGCTTTGGATCCTGGTGATCGCGCTGAAAAGCGCTCATCTATTCGGAATGTGCCTGGGCAACCTCGATTTTCGAAAGCAGCATGTCAGGTCTGCCGATCCGTTTCCCTGGGAGCTTTCGAAGCTCTACGAACGATCCCTGAATCCCAATGTTCGCAAAACCTACGGCCCGTTCCTCTACATCGTCACGCCGCTGCTGGTGGCCTCGGTATTCCACGACCCGAGGCTCGCGGTTCCGGCGGTTTTCTTGCTGGCCGACAATCTCTATACCCGGTTGCGTATGACGATTCCTGTTGCCATGATTCTGACGACTCAATACGAGAAGGGTCTAAAGGAATGGCTCTTGCTCAAGGATGCGGCGGGGGAATTCGCCATCCCAAGCCTTGTCTTGGGCGGCGATCAGAAAATTCCCAAAGAGCCCGCCGTTCAGCAGGATCTGGTCCGCGTGCGCGAAGACGACGACTGGGAAGCGAGTGTGCGTACGGTCATAGGACACTGCCACTACATTATCTTCGAGACCCATAGCCTCTCCCCCGCGCTGGAACAGGAGTTGGCGATTATTCAGGAGCCCGGAATCATCGAGCGGACTGTTTTCCTCGGACGGCCGAACATGCATCCTCGACTGGCAGAAGAGATCCAACGGCTGGAACGCCTGCATGGACGTCGCATGGTTGTAGACATCAAGAGTTTCAGCCAGCACATTGCCCGCCATCGTGACTTCGCCATGGGGGGCCTACCGAGAAGTCCGAGGCATCGCCGGATCGTCTACAGCAGGAGCCGTTTTTGATCTAGGCCGGGTCGCGTAGGTCGCCGCCTGTCAAGACACCACCACCGGCAACCGGTGCACGATGTTGCCCAGGTAGCCTTTGGGATTCCACGGTTGGATGTAGGGCTGGGTGTCGCCGTTGTGATCAGTGGCGCGGGCCCAGATTTCCCATTCTCCTTTGTGCGGAAAGCTGACTTCAGTACGCCAGCGGCTCCAGGCGTAGCGGGTGGGGCCGGGGGTGAGCTCGGTGGGTTGCCAGGTGTGGCCGAAGTCGATGGAGATGTCGACGCGGTCGACTTGGTCTTCTCCCGCCCAGGCGTGACCGGTGACGTCGACGTTTTGGCCGACGGCCTGGTGCTGGCCACCCGCCGGGCGGGTGATGAGGGATTTGATGCGCCAGGCGGTGGCGACTTCCATGTCGGATTTGGGCGGTTTGACTCCCGGGGTGGTAGGGCTTTTGGGCATGCGGTAGGTGTAGCCGGTCATTTTCTGGGAGTCGTGTTCGCGGTCGCGTACCCAGATGCGCGTGATCCATTTCTGCGACGCGGAGCCGATCCAGCCGGGCACGATGAGACGGGCCGGGAAGCCGTGGATGGGCTCGAGCGGCGCGCCGTTCATGGCGTAGGCGACGAGGGTGTGGGGCTCGAGGGCTTTGTCGATCGGGATACCACGCGAGAAGGGCTCGTGACGCTCGACACCGTCGTCGAGACCGTAATGACCGGTGTAGACGGCGCTGTCCTTGAGGCCGGCGCGCTGGAGCAGGTCGCGAAGCGGTACGCCGGTCCATTCGCTACAGGAGACGGCGCTACGCCGCCATTGCTCGCCACGCGCCTGAGGATCGAAGAAGGCGCGGCCGTTGCCGGCGCATTCGAGCATCAGGGCGTGGGTCACCGCGGGCATGGAGCGGAGCTCGTCGAGGCTGATCGACAGGGGCGTGTCGACTTCGCCGTCGATGCTCAATCGCCAGCCACTCGGATCGTCACAGATCGGAAAGGTGCCGTTGTTGCGTACGAAATGACAGTCGATCGGGGTGATGTCGTCGTCGAGCAGATGGGGCTCGCCTTCACCGTTGAGCGGGAAGGGGTTGAGCGCGGTGATACGTGGTTTGCCGTCGAGCGGAATCCGCGCCGGTTCGTCTTCGTCCCAGGAGGTCGGTACCAGGCCCCGTGCGAAGAGGCCGTTGCGGGTGGCTTCGGCACCCGCGCCAAAGCCGCTCAGGGCGTCGTCGGCGGAGGCGAAGCGCTGGCTCGCGCGAGCCAAACGCTCGTGATCACGGGCTCCCGCCGTCGCCTGGCGGAGGAGGTCGTCGAGCGTCGACCAGGAAGGATCGGTGAAGGCGGGACGAGACGCGGCGGTGGACATCGAAGCTCTCCTCAGGCGGGTTCGACCGTGTGGCCAAATACCGTCCGGCGAAATGGTGTGTAGCGCGTATGACATACGACTGATGCGGCACGAGTCAAGTCTAGATGGTGACCTGGTGAATACACCCAGCTCCTGTCGCGTAGGTTTTGTATGAACACCTACGGGAGCGACGGATATGTCTGACGACCTACGCCTCCACGAGGCTTTACTTCTTCTCGCCCTGAAAGACGACAAGGGCACGATCCACGGTGGAACAACCTGGAATCTGGCGGTCGCTGGCGCGGTGCTGGCCGAGCT
>JBCDBH010000027.1:0-29000 GCA_039184055.1 Acidobacteriota bacterium | reverse complement strand
GTCGTGAATCAGCAGCTCCGAAATGAGTTTCGCATGGAATTTGGCATCGATCTCGTAATGTTTCCTCCAGACGAGTCGAACTTTTCCTATACTCAATCCTCTGATCGTTGGTTCGCTGTTTCTGAGTGGCCACCGGCTGGCGCTCGGCGTCCGACTAGTAGGCTTCGCTCTTTGCAGAGCAGAATGGTCAGAGACTGCCGATGGGTCCTCATGGTTAAGGATGATTTTATCTCCTCTCCGAATGATCCCAGAAAAAGACTGAATCTCTTTGGTCAGCAGCTGGGATCACCAGCTGCATCAAGGCGCCCGGATCTTTCAGATAGGCTTCTCCGCAAGTACGACGATGTAGGTTCGACGGTTGGAAGTCTCGGCCGAAATCCGGTGCTTGAGGTAGACCTATGATCTCAAGAACTCAATTCAACTCGATGATTTAGCTAGTTGCTCGGGTCTACGATCCGGAACTCCCTCGGCATGAAGCAGACATGGAGAATCTCCGTCTGGAGGCGCTCTTGTCCTTCGGAGACGTCGAAGATCATCTCCTTGAGTACTACTCGCAGCTTTCCAACGAAAATCTTGTGGCATTGTCGCCAAACGTGCACGTTTGGTTCCTTAGGCGAATAGACTCGTTGAAGTCTTCTCCTGAAGCCCAAACGGACGTCTTGATACGTGTGTTCTTGCACGTGCCCCACCGCTTGTGTAGGTACATTACTACTAGTCTGCTGGTAGGAGGCCGGGCTTCGACGCTCCATCAGAAAGGGTTGGTTCGAGCTAGAGTCGAAGAAAGATCAACGGACAGCTCCACAAGCCCAATAGTTGAACTTTGGAAGAGAGTCGAATCGTCAGAGCATCTTTCTGCCCAGGAAAGATCACTCCTCTCTAAGGAACTCTCACGACTGCTGCTTGATCTGCAATCGCAGGAAAGCGATTTGGCACTGAAGGAGCTACATTCTGCTCAGCTACAAAGTGAGCTTCGCGAAGTGACGCCTGTTGAAGAAGAGCGCACCTATCGAAGCCGACACACATTCGAGGAGAGCGTGAGGGACGAAGAGTGGGATCAGTGACGGATGGCTTTAAGGGGCGCCGAACCCAACGGCTCGAGCGCACGGCGCGGCGCCGGCGCTCAGCCGTGTCGTCCTGCGGCTGAAGACAAAAGGCAAACAACCGGAACCGCCTCGTGATGCGGCCGATGGTCGCAAACGTGAAGACGCGACGAAGAGAAAGACGAAGACCGTACCGTAGTGATCAAATACGCGAATTTGGGAAGTCTCCAGACGTTGGAAGCGCCGATATCTACGGCCTCGAAGGCGGTGTGCTCGGGCTTGTCGCGCGTTTTCTGATCTGGTTGGCTTGACCCGGACTCGCTTCTGGCAAGCTCGCTTGGAGCCACGGGCGGATGCAGCTGTTGGCTTTCAGTTAACCCAAATACCCAAATCAACGCGGTTCGGTCTGCCCCGCTAGGACGATGATCTCGCCGGTCGCTTCGATCTCGACTTCGAGTATGTCGAATCGCCAGCTATCGCCGCCGTTTTGCACCGCCTGGAAGTGCACGACCCCTTTGCCCTTGGGGCCTTCCACCGGGATCGACATATCGGCTTCGCCCTCGCCGTTGGTGAGGTTGATGCTGCCTTGGGGCAACCAACCGCGTTCGAGCGGGGTGCCGAGTGCGGCCTGGACGCGCTCGTCGGCTTCGGCGAGCTGGACCGCGTCTTTAACGACGTCGAGGTTGCGAAGCGAGCCGAGCGCACCGACGCCGACCCCTCCGACGA
Organism: Acidobacteriota bacterium; assembly: GCA_039184055.1. Classification (GTDB taxonomy): domain Bacteria; phylum Acidobacteriota; class Thermoanaerobaculia; order Multivoradales; family J023; genus JBCDBH01. The sequence continues at coordinate 27,234 of JBCDBH010000027.1, read as the reverse complement.
GGAGGAACGGCGACAGGATCAGGAGCAGGCAGCTGCAGCCACCGCAGCCGATGATCCAGGTCCACGGGCTTTCGTACCAGGGCCGTTGCCGACGACGATGAGGATCATGCATATCGGGTGCTACGACGCTCGATCACTGCGTGTTACGAGCCGGCCACCGCGATGCATTCGATCTCGACTCGAGCATCGAGCGCCAGGCCCGAGGATCCGAGAGCGGAGCGTGCCGGAGGATTGGAGGGGAAGAACTCTTTGTAGACCTCGTTCATCGACGCCCATTCGTCGATGTCGGCCAGGAAGACGGTGCATTTGACGACTCGATCCATCGACGAACCATGACGCTCGAGAACGTCTTTGATGTTGGTGAGGGTCTGCCGTGTCTCGGGCTGGATGCCGCCTTCGGCCAGCCTGAGCTCACCGGGCACGCGACCCAATTTGCCCGAGAGGTAGAGCATGTCGCCGACGCGCACCGCTTCGGAAAAGGGCAGGTTGCGACCGGCGGCGTCGGGCGCGTTGAGGAATTCTGGCGTCGGTGGCGCGGTCTCGGCGACCGGCTCGGTCGGAGTCGCGCCGGCTGGCGTGGACGGATGAGGCGCGCAGGCGGTGGCGGCGAGCAGGACGAGCATCAGGATCAGGGTCTTCACGGTGGTTCCCCCATGCGAATTCGAGAGCGGCTTCAGGTTGCCGCAAGCTTATCCCGCTGGCGACGGTTTGGGACGTCGCGCCCACGGCCGGCGAGCCCGGCGACGTTCACGGAGCTCTTCGCGGACCGCTTGGGCGATCTGGCGACGGGCGTCGTCGAGCTCCACACGCGCGGCCTCTTCGATCGGTCGATCGGCGAAGCTCTCGTCGAGATAAAGCGCGGTCAGTCGACGGACCGCCGAGGCGGCCGACGGGAGCGTCTCGAGCGCCACGTTCTCGACCGCGCGGGGTCCCAAGGAGGTCGGGATCTCGGCGCCGAGCGCACGTAATTGCTCACGCAGGATCCGATAACCATCCGCCGCGGTCGGCGGGCGACGTCGCAACCACCAAACGATCAGGGCGACTGCGGCACTCACCGCCATCGCCACCAGAATGACCACGGCGACGCCACGCGCGGTCATCGTTTGGCGATCGGTGGGGGGTGACGCCAGCTCGGGTCCTTCACCCCCGGGCATGGGGGATTCGGGCGCTTCTTCACCTTCCAGCCACGCGGCGAAGTCCGACCACCAGCCGGCGATCCGCTCACGTAGGGATTCGACGATGCCCTGCTGATCTTCGGCACCGTAGGACAGCACCCAGCGGTCCCAGCGGAACATCAAATAGTCCCAGACCTGAGGAATCAGCGAGAGTAGATCGCGACCACCCTCACCGGGTCGGCCTTCCGGTGGCGTCGGATCGTACGACCGCCACCCGGTGCTCGGTGCGTACGCCTCGACCCACGCGTGGGCGTTGTCTTGACGTACCGCGATATAGCCTTCGAGCGGGTTACGCTCCCCGCCCAAGAATCCGGTCACCAGACGCGCCGGAATGCCCTGGGAACGCAGCATCAACACCATCGACGAGGCGAAAAGCTCGCAATGGCCGCTGCCGTATTCGAACAGGAATTCTTCGATCGGCTGTTGCCCGGATCGACCGACGAAATCGAGCGTGTAGCCGTATTCGCCGAGCAGATGACGTTCGATCGCGACGATTTTCTCGGCGTCAGACCCTTCACCCGCGACCTCGGTGGCCAGCTCGGCCACGCGGGGGGTGATGCCGGTGAGATCGAGCGCCCCCTCGAAACCGACCGGTCGCAACACCGCGGTGTCGGCCACCGCGACTTCGAACGAGATCATTTCGCTCGGCTGCATCGGCAGAATCAACGCGCCGCCACCGTCTTTCTCGATACGCGGCAGCGGCACCGGCCCGAGACGGACCGTCTCGAGCGGAAGAAGCAGCGCGCGACTCGCCATCGGCTCTTGAAAGATCTCCACCGTGGTGCGGGCGCTCACGTCGTCGGCGAAGACGAACACACCATCGGTCGAGCGTTGCGTCGCGCCCGCTTCGGGGAGTCGATGCCAACGACGATTTTCATAGCGATCGTAGGCCGCGCCTTTGAATCGAAGCTCCGCTGGACGGGCGCTCGGATCCTCGTAGCGCACCCGCATCACGATCTGTCGGTTGCCACGGATCGACGTCGTCAGCTCGAGATCGACCGAATCGCTGAAACCGGTGGTGCGGAGCGTGTCCCCGGCGCTGACGCCACGCCCGAAAATGAACGGATCGCGCACGCGAGGCATGAGCGCGAAGATCGGCACCGACACCATGAGTACGAGCAGGGTGCCGACGGTGAGCGGTACGGTCCACGACACCTTGCGTGGACGCGGAGCCGGGGCGGACGAGCGTTTTCGCTTGCTACCGTCGCCAAAACCCGCCTCGAGGTACCAATGGGCAAAGCGCAGCAAGGTGTAGATGGCCAACGAGATGAAGGCCACGAGGTAGAGCGCGATGGTCAGGTGAGAGCTGGTCGCCATCGACGCCGCGAACACGAAGAAGACGGCGATCATGACGTGCCATTTCTCGCGTTCACGACGCAGCGCCCACAGCTTGACCGCCAGCAAGAAAAGCAGGAGTCGGAGCAACGCTTCGATAAAGCTGCCGCGACGAATGCCGAGCCACACATCGCTCAGGAAGATCGGCATGTAGATCAGGCCGAGCATGTTGAGCGCCCACATCGGTAGCACGGTGGGCAGGCCTTGCTCGACCCGCTGGATGAAATAGATCACCGCGATCGCGAAGAGACCGAGATACCACCACTGCACCGCCTGGTTGAACGGCAGCGGCACCGCGGCGAGCAGGGCCAGGTATCCCAACAGCGTTCGTTTTTCGCGGTCGAAGCTCATCTCGTTCATCGTTTCGGTCCGGTCATAGCAACCCGCCGATGGTCGAGCGGGTTTTGTCGACGGTGATCGACGGCTGTCCGGCGGCGAGCGCCAGACGAAGATGCGGCTCACGCGGATCGCGTGGCGTAAGAGGCCGATCGGTACGGGCGCGCGGCTCGAGCAGGGCGAGGGTTTCGAGAATCGCCAACCGCTGACGACGCCCGCCGGCGAAGGGCAGCCGGTCGTCGCGGGTGGTCAACGCCACCTGGAAACCACGCGTCAAGTGATCGACCGCGGCGGTGGCCGCCTCGCTGATCAACTTCTCGAAACGCGCTCGGTCGGCTGGATGTTCCAACTCGCCGACCGCATTGTCGAAGACGATGGACAATCGTCGCCCTTCGTCCGCCTCGCGCTCCTTGACGATCAGCTCGCCGATCCGCGCGGTTTGCTTCCAGTGGATGGCGCGTGGATCGTCACCCGGCCGAAACGGACGCAGGCTGAGAAGGTCGTGTCCTCGGCCGATCTGCCGCGACGTATCGTCGCCGGCCAGGGTGGCGTTCGCCGGCCGCAACTCCGAAGCCGGATAGATCTCAGGGTAGACCAGCATCTCGAGATCGACCGGATAGCGACAGCCTTTGTAGAACAGGCCGAGCGGGAAAAGACTCGACACGTGGATGCGGCGAATCCGCCAACGACCACGACGACGCATGAGCAATTCGAGATAACCGGTCTGACGTACCCGACCGCCACGGGCCTGGAGATAGGGCACCAAAAACGACGCGGCGCGCCGACGCGACGACTTCGACGGTGGCTCGATGTCGACGCGCTCGACACTCAAGAGCAAGAGCCAACGGGGCAGCCATCCACGGTTCTCGACCTCGAGGTCGAGCTGACACGGGCGATTGGCGTAGATCTCGTCGGGAGCCTCGATCGCGACCTGCAGACCGCGCACGTTGCGTCCACCGATGATGTGCGACACCACCAACACCGCGCCGATCGTCGCCACGGCGAGGTAGAGCCCGTTGTTACCGGTGTTGGTCGCGGCGACCAGCAGCAGCACCGAGAAAATCAGGGTCCACACCCCGACTCGGGTGACCCGCATACCGTCGGAGCGAACCGCCGAACGGCTCATCGATCAGACGGGAACGGCGATCGACGCGACCAGACGGTTGATGGCGGCCCGTGCCTCGCGCAGATCGCCACCGCGTTCGAGCACGACACGATGGGCGAGAACCGGCACCGCGAGGCGTTGAATGTCGTCGGGAATAACGAATTCACGGCCTTCGCACAGGGCCATCGCCTGGGAGGCGCGATAGAGCCCCTGCAGACCACGCGTCGAGACCGGCAGAGCGAAGTCATTGCCGGTGCGCGTCGCCTCGGCCAAGGTCAGCATGTAATCGACCAATTTCTCGGCGACGATGATCTCGCGGGTGCGCGCTTGGAGCGCGCGGAGCTCATCGGCGGCGAGCGCCGGTTCGATGCTGTCGCGCAGATTCTCGACGCCACCGCTCATCAGCAGCTGTCGTTCGTCCTCACGGGGCGGGTAGCCCATGGTGAGCGACATCAAAAAACGATCGAGTTGAGATTCGGGCAGCGGGAAGGTGCCGAGATATTCGAGAGGATTCTGGGTCGCCAGCACCAAGAAAGGTTGCGGCAAGGCGTAGCGCTTACGCTCGACCGACACCTTGCGCTCGCTCATCGCTTCGAGCAGCGCCGATTGTGTCTTGGGGGTGGCGCGGTTGATCTCGTCGGCGAGCACGATATTCGAGAACAGCGGACCTTGAACGAATTCGAAGCGCTCGTGCTCGCGACTGTAGATCGAGACGCCGATGATGTCCGAAGGGAGAAGATCGGATGTGAATTGGACGCGCTGAAACGCCAGGCCGACGGCGCGCGCCAGGGTTTGAGCAAGCGTCGTCTTGCCGACCCCGGGTACATCCTCGATCAGGATGTGGCCCTCGGCGAGCAGGCAAACCGTCGCCAGGCGAATGACGTTCGGTTTGCCCCGCACGACCCGGGCCACCGTCTGTTCTAGACGATCGATCTCGCCACGGCCAGCCAAAGCCGATACGGGCGACGTCGAGGAAGCGGTCATGAGTGTGCCATCCATACCCTCGTGCTTACGTCGCCCACGGGTCTTCGGTTTAGCTGGACGGTGGATTCAGCCTCCAGAACCGGCCTCCATCGCCGCCGCGTATTCCTGGTACTCGCCACGTTCTTCGGCGGGCACGGCCTGACGCAGCGTCACACCGAAGCTATCGGTCTCACCGACCTCGAAGCCCTCGAGCTCGAAGCTCACCTGGCGTTGGTCGTTGGCCACCAGGCCGGGGGTTTCGATGTAATGACGACGACTCGCCTTCTCGGCACCGGTCTCGTCCTGTTGCAAAACCTCGACGGTGACTCCGGGAAGCGGCTCGCCTGGGCCGTCGAACCTCAGGAGGACATCGAAGCGCACCGTCACCGGCCCGGGCTCGACCACGGGCTCGATGGCGTCGCCGGCTTCTTCGGCGACCCCGTCGCCGGCATCATCGACGGCATCGGCGGTCTCGTCACCGGCATCGGTGCCTTCCTCGCCCAGTCCTTCGTCGACCGGCACTTCTTCCGCGGGCGGCTCGAGCACCTGAAAGCTGGCGATCTGGACGTCGTAGCGGGCTCGCGCCTGCGACACCTGGACCTCTGGAGGTGGCGGTGCGCACGAGACAGCCAAAACGGCGATGGCGAAGGTGACGAGTGCAGCGAGCTTGAGGCTGTTCTTCACGACTCTCCTTTCGTACCGCGAGACGCGATCGACCACGAAATCGATGGATGGGCTTGGCTCAGGGGCCGAGATTATAGCGAAGGATGCACCAAATGGCCGCGAAGCCATCACGCCAACCGATCTTCTTGCCTTCGGCGTAGGTCCGACCGAAATAGGAAATCGGGACCTCGAAGATCCGCGCCCGTGCTTTCGCCATCTTGGCGGTGAGCTCGGGCTCAATGCCGAAGCGATCGCTTTTCAGCTCGAGCCCCTTGAGCAGCTCGGAGCGAAAGACCTTGTAGCACGTCTCCATGTCCGACAGGTTGAGGTCGGTCATCATGTTCGACAAGGTGGTGAGGAAGCGGTTGCCCATGTAGTGCCAGAAGAAGAGCACGCGATGAGGCCCACCGAGAAAGCGTGAGCCGTACACGACGTCGGCGTCGCCGTCGAGAATCGGCTGAATGAGCTGCGGGTAGTCCTTCGGTGTGTATTCGAGATCGGCGTCCTGAATCAGGATCAAATCACCGGTGGCGGCGTCGAACCCCGTGCGTAGCGCCGAGCCCTTGCCACCGTTCTTGGCCTGCTCGATCACCCGGACCGGTGGGGAGAACGAATCCGCGATCTCACGGAGCCGCTCACGGGTGCCGTCGGTGGATCCGTCGTCGACCACGATGACCTCGCGCTCGAGCTCTCCAGGCACGGATGCGTCGTAGACCCGGCGGAGGATTTCGTCGATGGTCGCCCGTTCGTTGTACGCCGGAATGACGATCGACAGGGTGCGTAGGTCGTTCTCAATCATGGTCAGCTCCGACTCGCTTCGGCTTGACGCCATCGTTTACCGTCGGCTATCCTTACGCCTGGTTTACGCAGCTTCGCGCCGCCCTCCGATCCTACTGCCAACCCGAACGCGGCGTCGGGACAGCTTGGTCGGCACGACCGCTCGCCACGAAAAGTCGTCTCGGCACGATCTCGGTTCTCGATCAACGCGACGAGATCCGCGGCCGGGAACTTCTCTTTCGTACACTCACGAGCCGCCGAGTATAGCCGCCCCCGAGCGCCTTCGACCACGTTGTGGCACAAACGCCCCGTGGTCACCCGACGCCGCGGCTCGAAGAAACATCGTCGGGTGGATACCACCCCACGGAGGAGCCTACGTCTCATGCCAAGAACCTCACGCACCTCTCGAACCGCGCCACCGAGCGCCGATCGAGGCAAAGCGCTGGACAGCGCGCTCGGTCAGATCGAACGGCAGTTCGGCAAGGGATCGATCATGCGTCTCGGCCAAAGCGAGACCCTCTCCATCGCCACCATTCCGAGTGGCTCGTTGGCCATCGACAGCGCGCTCGGCATCGGCGGCTTCCCGCACGGCCGCGTGGTCGAGGTCTTCGGCCCGGAGTCATCGGGTAAGACGACCCTGGCGCTGTCGGTGATCGCGCAAGCGCAGAAGAAGGGCGGCACGGCCGCGTTCATCGACGCCGAGCACGCGCTCGACGCCGAATACGCGACCCGCCTCGGGGTCGACATCGACAATCTCCTGGTGTCGCAGCCCGACAGCGGCGAGCAGGCGCTCGAGATCGCCGAGGTTCTGGTGCGCTCGAACGCCCTCGACGTGGTGGTGGTGGATTCGGTCGCGGCGCTCGTGCCCCGCGCCGAGCTCGAAGGCGAGATGGGCGATTCGCACGTCGGTCTGCAGGCCCGTTTGATGTCGCAAGCGTTGCGCAAGCTCACCGCGATCGTCGCCAAGAGCAACACCTGTCTCGTGTTCATCAACCAGATCCGCGAGAAGATCGGCGTCATGTTCGGTAGCCCCGAAACCACCACGGGTGGGCGGGCCCTCAAGTTCTACACCTCGATGCGTATCGACATCCGCCGGATCGGCTCGATCAAAGACGGCGATCAGGTGGTCGGCAGCCGCGTCAAGATCAAAGTGGTCAAGAACAAATTGGCGGCTCCCTTTCGCCAGGCCGAGTTCGATATCGACTACAACGAAGGCATCTCACACACCGGCGAGTTGATCGATCTCGGCATCGAGCACAAATTCGTGGTCAAAAGCGGCTCCTGGTACACTGCCGGCGACGTCCGTCTAGGTCAAGGTCGAGAAAACGCCAAGCGGTTCTTGCGAGAGAATCCGGATCTTGGCGATGAGCTGAATGTGAAGCTCCGTGCCGCCATGGGGCTCGCGCCGGCACCCACCGCTCCAGAGGATGGTGCCGACGAAGCCAATTGAACCCAACGTCGGGACGTCATCGTGCCACGCCCCGCGGCGTGGCGCTCCCTATCGTTTTGATGCCATGAACAGCTAGCGTCACAAAGAGAGCTAGCGTCATGGACATCGCTTAGGAGATCTCGATGCGTCCCGTTCGGTTCTGGCTTCCGCTCCTCATTTTCTTTGTCCTAGCGTCGCCCGGCGTCGCGCAAACGCTCGACACGTCGGTCGACGTGGCGCTCAGCGGCACGGCTCTCGATGTCGATATCGTCGTCGACGGTCGCGAGCGAAGCACGCCGCTTTTGGTCGAGGTTCGACTCGACGATACGCTGATCGGCAAACGCGAAGTCTCGAACGGTAGCTCGACTCTCACTTTCGAAGACGTCGATCTCAGCGCCGGTACGCACGAGGTCGAAGTGCGCAGCGGCACGCTGGTCAGCACGACGAGCTTTCACGTCCTGCCCGGTTGGCTGTCCCTCCTGCCGCCGCTGATCGCCATCGCGCTGGCTCTCATTACCCGCAACGTCCTCGTATCGCTGACCCTGGGCATCTTCGGCGGCGCCCTGATCGTCAACGGCTGGGACCCCTTCACCGCGTACGCCCGGACCATCGACGAATATGTCCGCGGCTCGCTCGCCGATCCCGACAACGCGGCGATCTTGCTCTTCACCACCTTTCTTGGCGGCATGGTCGGCTTGATCACCAAGAGCGGTGGCACCCAAGGCATCGTCAACGGGCTCAAGCGCTTCGCGACCTCGCCACGCCGGGGTCAGCTGGCGACCTGGTTCATGGGTCTCGGCATCTTCTTCGACGACTACGCCAATACCCTGATCGTCGGCCCGACCATGCGGCCGATCACCGACAAGCTCAAAATCAGCCGCGAGAAACTCGCCTACCTGGTGGATTCGACCGCCGCGCCCGTCGTGTGTCTGATTCCGATTTCCACCTGGGTCGGCTTCGAGATCGGTCTGATCAACGACGCGTTTCGCAATCTCGATCTTCCGCTCGACGCCTACCCGATGTTCCTGGCGTCGATCCCGTACCGCTACTACCCGCTCTTCGCTCTGCTCTTCGTCTTCCTCGTCGCCTGGAGCGGCGTCGATTTCGGACCGATGCGCAAGGCCGAGCGGCGCGCCCGCACCACGGGTGCCCTGCTTCCCGAAGGCGCGACACCGATCGCCAACTACGACAGCAAGACCCTGACCCCCGACGAGTACATGCCCAAGCGCGCGGTGAACGCCTTCGCGCCGATCCTCACCGTGGTGGTCGTCACCATTCTCGGTCTTTGGCTCACCGGTGCGAGTGGCGCCACCGGCTCGAGCGGCATGGTCGAAACGATCCGTAACGTGCTGATCAACGCCGACAGCTTCAAGGCCCTGTTGTGGGCCAGCGCGGCGGGCATTCTCGTGGCGCTCTTGATGCCGCTGATCCAGCGTATTCTCGATCTCGCCACCGCGATCGCAGCGATGGTCGAAGGCTTCAAGGCCATGCTCATGGCTCTGCTGGTCCTCGTGCTCGCCTGGTCGTTGGGTAGCGTCTGTGACGATCTGCACACCGCGCAATTCCTCGTCGGCATCGCCAAGGATGCGGTATCGCCATCTCTTTTGCCGGTCATCACCTTCGTCATGGCCGCCGCCATCGCCTTCGCCACCGGTACCTCCTGGGGCACCATGGCGATCATCCAGCCGCTGGTGATTCCGATCTGCCACAACCTCACCACCGCCGCTGGCCTCGACCCGACACAGCCCGAGTACATCGCGCTGATGTCCGCCACCATCGCCTCCGTGCTCACCGGCGCCGTGTGGGGAGATCATTGCTCACCGATCTCCGACACCACCATCTTGTCGAGCATGGCCACCGGCTGTGATCACATCGCTCACGTCCGTACCCAGCTGCCCTACGCCTTGGCCATCGGCTTCGTGGCGATCTTCGTCGGCATCTTGCCCGCCTCCCACGGCCTGATCCCGTTCATTCCGCTAGGTATCGGCGCGCTTGGCATGATCGCTTTCATGCTCTTCATCAAGAAGCAGCGCGAGAAGAGCGGCGAAGCCGAAGCTTCGTAACGTTCGCACCGCGGGAGCGGTGCGAGGAACGGAACTCGATGAGGTTCATCGCCTGGGTATGGTTCGGCATGATTTTGGGCGTGTCGTTTCTCGCCACGCCAGCGAAATTCCAGGCCGAAACGCTTACGCTTCCCGTCGCGCTCGAAGTCGGACGCGTGACGTTCAGCTACTTCGATCGTCTCGAATGGCTTTTTCTGATCGCGCTGATCGTCGTCGCCTGGCGGCGATCTCGCGCCGGGCGGCTCGACGCGACGAGCCGGGTGCTGCTGGGCGTCATCGTTGCCCTCGTCGCGGCACACACGTTCTACTTTCTGCCGATTCTCGACACGCGGGCCAGCATGATCATGGCGGGCGAGACGCCGCCCCCGTCACACCTTCATTTGATTTCGGGTATCGGTGAAGTGCTGCAAGCCATCGCGCTCGCCTGGCTCGGCTTCCGAGCCGGTGATCACCCACCGGCCGGCTGAGCACGACCGAACGTAAGCTATGAAAGCTCGTCGTTGTGGACGCCCTTGACCGCGCGTCCCGAAGGATCGGCGTTGTCGGCGAACGAGGGATCCCAGGCGAGCGCGGCGGGGGTGCTACACGCGATGCTGTCGCCCGCGGGCACGCAGTTCACCGCCGAGGGCTGAGGGAAGTGACGCTCGAAGATCGAGCGGTAGAGATAGGCCTCTTTGCTCCGTGGCGGATGGACCGGAAAGCGTTTCGTGGCGTGCGCCAGACTGACGTCCGACACCACGCGCTCGGCGTGGTCTTTGAGACCGTCGATCCAGGAGTAGCCGACCCCATCGGAGAATTGCTCCTTTTGCCGCCAGAGGATCTCGGACGGCAGGAGATCCTCGAAGCACTCGCGCAGGATCTGTTTTTCGATCCGTCCCGGCCCGGCCATCTTGTGCTCGGCATCGAAGCTCATGGCGACGTCGAGAAACTCGAGGTCGAGAAACGGCACCCGAGCCTCGACACCCCACGCGGCCATCGACTTGTTGGCGCGTAAACAGTCGAATTTGTAGAGCATGTCGAGCTTGCGCACGGTTTCTTCGTGAAACGCCTCGGCGTCGGGGGCTTTGTGAAAGTAGAGGTAGCCCCCGAAAATCTCGTCGGAGCCTTCGCCGGACAGCACCATCTTGATCCCCATCGAACGGATCCGACGCGCCAAGAGATACATCGGTGTCGAGGCGCGAATCGTCGTGACGTCGAAGGTCTCGATGTGATGGATCACATCGGAGAGCGCGTCGATGCCCTCCTGGGTCGTGAAGTGGAATTCGTGGTGAATCGTCCCGATGGCCTCGGCGGCGGTACGGGCCGCGGCGAGGTCCGGTGAGCCCTCGAGACCGATGGCGAAGGAATGAAGCTGTGGCCACCAGGCTTCGGTCTGCCCCCCGGTTTCGATCCGCATCTGCTTGTGTCGTTTGGCGAGCGCGGTCACCACCGACGAGTCGAGCCCTCCCGAGAGCAGGACCCCGTAGGGAACGTCGGTCATGAGCTGACGCTCGACCGCGGCACCGAGAGCGTCACGGAGCTGCTGGCGATCCGCCGCGACGCCTCGGGTGGCGGCATAGTCTCGCCAGCCCGGCTGGAAGTACGGTTTCGGCTCGAGCGACGCGCTATCCATGTAGTGGCCCGGTGGAAAGTCATCGAACCAGGTGCACACGTCGTGAAGCCCCTTCATCTCCGAGGCAAAGTAGAGCTGCCCATGCTCGTCGAAGCCGTAATACAGGGGGATGACACCGAGGGGATCGCGTGCCGCCAGAAACGTTTTGCGTTCTCGATCCCACAGCACAAAAGCGAAGATGCCGTTGAGCCGACCGACAAACGCCGCTCCCGTTTGCTGGTAGAGCGGCAGGATCACCTCACAATCCGAGCCGGTGGTGAAGGCGTACGGCGGCTCGAGCTGGTCTTGCAGCTCACGGTGGTTGTAGATCTCGGCGTTGGCGGCGAGCACCACCGTGCCGTCCTGACTCACCAGAGGCTGCGCCCCGGACTCGACACCGACGATCGCCAGACGTTCGTGAACGAGCACGGCTCGATCGTCATCGTAGATCCCGCTCCAATCGGGTCCACGATGCCGAATCCGCCGGGATAGCTCGAGCGCCCGGTCGCGGTACGAATCGCGACCGTCATGCAGGGTGATGATGCCGAGAATCGAGCACATCTTCGTTTCTCTCCGAGGCTTTCGTTCGCTCCGAGACCTTTGTTTCCCCGAGGCTAGATTTCCACCGGCCCTCGGAATACGCGTCGCCACCAGCGTTGCGATTGTGGAACGCGTCGAGGGTCGGCGATCGCTTCGTGGTCTTGGAGGGGTGACGGCAGAAGCGCGACGGCGCCGTCGCGGAGCTGACGGATGAGCAGCCCGAGCTCACGGCTACGCTGATCGCCGCTCGTAGCGAGGAGCTCACCGAGCCGGCGGGTGCCGTCGAGACGCAGCAAAAAGCGACGCGCCCACGGCTTGTGTTGCACCAAGTCGGCATCCTCGGGCTCGATCACCCACACCGGTACGGAGCGCTCCATGATCTCGAGCGGGACCGGCAAATGATGCCGCGCATGGAGGATCTGCTCCTCGGCCACCTGATCGAGAAAGATCTCGAAGAGCGAAATCTCCATCGTGGTGCTGTCCTGGAGCTCACCCGAATCGGGGTCGACTTCGAGCACACCCATTTCCCACAAGCGGTAGGTGGCTTCGAGGAACCGGAAGTGCGGCCCCTTGACGAAAGCGTGCAGGACCTGGAGCGAGATCTCGCCATCGACCGCCGAGGCGACCTGCTGTTGCGCCGGAGGCAGGCGTCGACCGGGCCAATTGCGACCGCGACGAGGCACCAAGCCGTCATGGATCAACACGTGACGAAAACGGTTGTGTTCTTCGACCCAGCGGCTGCCTTCGAGGATGATCGACGAGATGTCGAGCGGCGCGTGCAGACTTTCTTCGATCGGTGGCACCTCGGTGAGAAACATGTAGATGCCGTGCTTCCACAAGAAGAGCCCACACACCAAATCGGTGATCTGTTGTCGCAACGTGGATTGAATCGTGTCGCGCGGCAACACACCTTCATCTTCGAGCACCGGCGCCAGACGTCTGCCTTCGCGTTTGCAGATCGTCAGGCAATGCATCAAGGTGCGCTGATCGAGATGGCCATGGAGCAGGAGATATTGTCCGTAGAACTCGGCCGGATCGTCACTCGAGCATGCGACGACGCGTCCTTCCGACATGTACACGCGTTTCTCGCAGCGGCTCCGACGCACCACCAGCACACCGCTCCGGCTCTCTTCTTGAACACGATGTAAGAGCTCCGCCATCGGCATCGAGGCGAGGCGACCTGATAAATCCATCGAACACTACTCCCTTCGGACGCACTTAGGGGAATGGTTGTGGGGTCGAACAGGACCGAGGGGGAACGCTCAGTGTACCGCACCACCGCTGGTAACGTGACAAAGGTCCGAGCCGCACCGTATGCTTGCAGGCATGTCACGCATCTCAGTACGCACCACTTTGCTTTCCGTTTTGCTTCTCGCCGCCTCCACCAGCGCGGCTTTTTCGGCCAGCCCGCCGTGCCGCCCGTGCGCCGGCATCCTGGTCGACAATCCCACGAACCTCGGCGACACCCTTCGCGCCGCTCCGGCGCTGGGCGACGAATCCCGTCTCTATGTCGCCTATACGACGCCCCTCGACGGTAGCGCCGACCGCACGGCGTTCGACGCCATTCGCACCGCCGGTGGTACACCGTGGGCCATACTCGACTTCACCACGCCCGCGCCCTTGCGCGACAACCTTGCCTCTTTCGAAACGGAATTGCGCAATGCCGCCGAGCTCGCCGGCGCGGCCGGTGACCGAGCCCATTTTCAGATTTCCTGGCGGTTTACCGATCAGGCTCCACCGAGCGAGCTCGCCTTCTTGCTCAAACGAGCCGCGGTGGCGATCACCGGTGCGCGCAGCGACGCACGTGTGCTGGTCGGACCGATGGCCGCCGACGCGACTCGTATCCGCGCCCTGTACGACGAAGATGTCGCCGCCTACGTCGACGGTGTGGTGATCCCACCGGTCGAAGCGACCGCGCTCACCTCGACGTTGAGCGTGCTCGCCGAGCTCGACCCTGGCAAACCTCTGGTGGTCGCCGGCATCGACTGGCCCACCTCGCCCACTGAAGTGCTCGCCCGATCGGCCGAGCTCGCCGAAGCAGGTGTCGCGGTCGCGGTCTTCGACCGCCCACAGCCGACCACCGAAGACCTGGCGCCGCTCAAGGTGCTGGCGAACGAATTTCAAGGCGACCTGTCCTTCGATCCCTACTCGGTCCCCACCGCCGACGAGGGTATTCGCGCCTGGCCGTTCGTACGCGGAGCCGACCTCGCCCTGCGCGTGATCGTCGAGACCGGACGTAGCGACGCCACCGCCCCGGCCGACGAAGTGACCTTCACCGACTCGCAGCTCCGACGCCCGAGCCTGCTCGACCTCACCAACGGTGAGACCAGCCCGGCGTTCGGCCAACGCCGCACCGCGAGCGGCGGTCTCGCCGTGCCGATCGAGGACGGCCGTCCGGTGTCGGTGATCATGCTCGATCGCGCCACCGCCGCCGAGCTCGAAGGCATCGAAGAAGAGGTGACGGTCGCCGATGAGCGGCAGATGCCGGTCGCCGAAATCCTCCGTCGACTCCAGGCCAACGAGGATGCGCAATCCCGCCGCCTGCGTCATTACCAGGCGCGCTACACCCAGAACCTGCGCTTCCCCATCGGCGTGAGCGCCAATAGCGTCGAGGCGACCCTCGCCGGCCCGTTCTTTTTCGTTCAGGGCGAAGGCTTCGACTGGGCGTGGGAAGACCTGTTCATCAATGGTGTCGAATGGCGCTACGGCGAGCTTCCCGAGATCCCGCTGATCCAGCCCGAGAAAGCCTCGGTGCTGCCGCTGGAGATCAACTTCACCAAAGAGTACAGCTATCGCCTTCGCGGCACCGACACGCTCGACAACGGCCGCGATGCCTGGGTGATCGACTTCGAGCCGCTCGATCCACAGCCCGGTCTCTACCAGGGCACGGTGTGGGTCGACCGCGACCTCTTCGTCCGTCTGCAGACACGGGCCGTGCAGGTCGAGCTCCAGGGCGAGGTGCTCTCGAACGAAGAAACGATGTACTTCACGCCGGTCGGCGACGACGGCCGGGCCACCGAATTTCGCCGCGACGCCTTCTACCTGCCGACCCGCATGGTCGGTGAGCAGCTGCTCTCCTTGCTCAACGCCACCGTCGTGGTCGAGCGCGAGAGTCTGCTCAGCAACATCCAGATCAACGGCAACGATTTCGAGACGTCGCGCGACCAAGCCTACGCGTCGGAATCAACCATGGTGCGTGACACCGAAGATGGCCTGCGCTATCTCGAGCGTCAGGAAGACGGCACCCGCATCGTGCAGACCGAGTTCGACACTGATCGTCTCTTCCTGGTCGGTGGCGTGTTCTACGACGAGTCGCTCGAGTTCCCGGCGCCGATCGCCGGTGTCAACTACCTCAACTTCAACGTCGACGGCGAGGGGCGTCAGCTCAACGTCTTCTTCGGTGGCGTGTTGCTCACCAGCAATTTCGCCGAGCCCAGTCTCTTCGGCAGCGATTGGGATGCCGGCGCGCGGGCCTTCGGGCTCTTCATCCCGACCAGTGAGGAGATCTTCCGCGATGGCGAAGAGATCCTCGACGAGGAGATCACCCGGGTCCGCGGCAGCCTCGCCTTCTTTCTCGGTCGCCCTCTGGGCAACTTCGCCAAGCTCGATTTCACCTACGGGTTGCGCTACGACCTCTACGACGACGCCGACGACACCTCGCCGAGCTTCGTCCTGCCGGAAGACGGTCTCACCCAGAGCTTCGAGATCGAGCTGCAGTACAACCGCGGCGGCTACCGTCTGATCGCCGAGGGCAGCTACAACGCGCGTAGCGACTGGCAGCCCTGGGGTCTGCCGGGCAACCCCGAATACGACCCGGATCAGGAGGACTACTTCCTGTGGAGCTTCGAGGCCGGCAAGACCTGGTATCTACCCAAATTCCAGAAATTCGGCGCCAGCGTCGAATACGTCGACGGGCAGGATCTCGATCGCTTCAGCAAATACGACTTCAACTTCTTCGGTGATCCCAGCGTCGCCGGCTACCAGGGCGGTCTCGTCAAGGCCGAGCAGGCCTACGGCGTGCATCTCACCTACGGCTTCGAAATCGGCTCGGTGGTTCAATTCGAGCTGCGTGGCGACGCCCTGTGGGCCAATGACGACTTCAACCAGCTGGAAGACGAGCTGCTCGCCGGTGTGAGTCTCAACGGCACCACGGTCGGACCGTGGGGCACGCTGGTCAACTTCGATCTCGGCTTCCCGCTCGAAGGCCCGGCCGACGGCTGGGTGGCCTATATCGCGTTTCTCAAGCTCTTCGACTACGAGCTCAGCGATCTCTTCGGCCGCGATTGAGTCATGCCCGACGACGACCTCTTCGAAAAAGACGATCTCCCAAAGGAGATCGGCCCTCCGGAGAACGGCCTCCACCAGGAGGAGGTCGTCTTAGAGATCACCGACACGCTCGATCTCCACACCTTTCCACCCAAGGTGGTGAAAGACTTGGTCGGTGAATGGCTCGATCAAGCCTACGACGCCGGCTTTCGCGAGCTACGGATCATTCACGGCAAAGGCGTCGGCGTGCAGCGTGAGATCGTCCGCAAGGTGCTCGACCGCGATCCCAGGGTGGTGCGCTACGGCGATGCACCCGACGGCTCGAGCTGGGGCGCCACCGTGGTCGAGCTCCGCTGAACATCGTCCCGAACCAAAACAAAAGGAATTCTCATGGCCGCGACTCCGTCCACCATGTTGCCCCTCGGCACCCAAGCCCCGGCTTTCACCCTGCCCGACACCGACGGCGCGACCGTCTCGTACGACGACGTCGCCGGCAGCCACGGCACCGCCGTCTTCTTCATCTGCAACCACTGCCCGTTCGTCAAACACGTCCAGGCCGAGCTGACGCGCTTCGCTCACGACTACCTGTCCCGTGGCATCGGGGTCGTCGCGATCTCGTCGAACGATGTCGATGGCTATCCCGCCGACAGCCCCGCCAAGATGGTGGAAGAGAAAGCCAAGGCGGGCTACCCGTTCCCCTATCTCTACGACGAGAGCCAGGAGGTCGCGAAAGCCTACGCCGCCGCCTGCACGCCCGACTACTATCTCTTCGATGGCGCCGGCAAGCTCGTTTATCGTGGCCAGCTCGACGCCAGCCGACCGGGCAATGGCATCCCGGTCACCGGTGAAGATCTACGCGCCGCCACCGACGCCGTGCTCGGCGGCCAGGCGCCAGCCGCCGATCAGACTCCGTCGATCGGCTGCAACATCAAATGGAAACCGGGGAACGCACCGAGCTACTTCGGCTGAGCATGACGAGCTCTCAAAATAGAGCTTCGAACAGATAGCAAAAAGGGCGGTCTTGCGACCGCCCTTTTTTCGTTCTAGCGCTGTCGCCCGCGTCACGCCTTGGCGGCGGCGCTCTTGGCCTGCGCCCGACGCTGCTTGGCGTCGCGACCGAACCACTTCTCCCACAGCAGGGCGAAGGGGCTGGCGACGAAGATCGACGAGTAGGTACCGACGACGACACCGCACAACAACACGAAAGCGAAGCCGCGAATGACGTCGCCACCGTAGACGAAGAGCGTACCGACCACCAAGAGGGTCGTACCCGAGGTCATGAACGTACGCGCCAGCGTCTGGTTGATGCTGAGGTTCATGATCTCTTCCATGCTCATCCGACGGCTCTTACGCATGTTCTCGCGCACGCGATCGAAGATGATCACGGTGTCGTTGACCGAATAACCCACCAGGGTCAGGAAAGCGGCGATGGTCGACAGGTTGAGCTCGTAATCGAACAACGCGTAGAGCCCGAGCACGATCATGAAATCGTGGAAGACCGCCACGAGAGCACCGACTCCGAAGCGCAGCTCGAAACGGAACCAGATGTACACCAGCATGCCGAGCAGCGACAGCACCATGGCGAACAAGCCTTTTTGCTGCAGCTCGGCGCCGATCTGCGGTCCGACGTTCTCGGTCGACAAGACGCTGAAGGAACCGAGCATGGCGTTCGACTCGAGCGTCTGACGCACCGCCGGGCTCATCCCGGTGGCCGATGCGATCTCGTCCCACGACGACAAAATGCCGTCTTCGGTACGTTTGTCGATGATCGCTTCGGCGATCTGGTTGTAGTGATCGAACACCGTGACGCTGTCGACGTCGGGACCGCCGATGCCATCCGGATCGCGGTCCGCCAGCATCGTGGTGACGACATCGGCGCCACGCTGGTTGAGATCGATTCCCTCGCCACCGCCGAAGACCGTCTCGAGACCTTCGATCATGTCGCGAGTCGAACCTTCCTGCTGGGCTTGCTGAATCGCCTCGCGGCGCTCGGTGTCCGAAAGCTCGCCATCGTTTCCGATCAGATCGGAAAGCGGCACGCCGAGCACGGCAGCCAAAGCCTCGGCGGGTAACGGTTCACCGTTCTCATCGGTCACGGTCGACTCATCGAGCTCGTTGACCGGTACCCGTAACAAGACCTCGTTCGCCGACACATCGCCGAATTGTTGAATCGAGATTTCGGACAAACCCGCGTCGATCAATCGCTGGCGAAGCTCGTCGATCTCCATGTCCTGGTTGATACGCACCGTCATCTGGGTGCCGCCCGCGAAGTCGATGCCGAAGTTGAGCCCACCCTGACCGTAGGACAGGACGAAGAGCTCGACGAAGGCACCCACCAGCAAGGCGATCGACACCCACACGAAGACCTTGCGGTACTTCATGAAGTCGATTTTGGTTTCGGTGAGGAATTGCATGGAAAAACTCCAGGATCAGATCGACAGCTTCTCGACCCGCCGTTTGCCGGCGAGCTGGACGTCGAAGAGAAAGCGGCTGACGATGACCGCGGTGAAAAGCGAAGCGACAATACCCACCGAGAGGGTGACGGCGAAGCCACGGATCGGACCGGTACCGAAGAGGAAGAGGAACGCGGCGGCGATCAGCGTCGTGAAGTTGGCGTCGAGAATCGACGACAGGGCTTTGTCGAAGCCCGTGTCGATCGCCGCCTTCACGGTTCTCCCGGCTCGCAACTCTTCACGTATGCGTTCGAAGATCAGCACGTTGGCGTCGACCGCCATACCGACGGTGAGCACGATGCCGGCGATACCCGGCAGCGTCAGCGTGGCGCCGAAGAGCGCCAGAGCGCCAAAGACGAGCACGATGTTGAGCGCCAGCACGACCACCGCGTTGACACCGGTGAGACGGTAGACGATCAACATGGCGAGGATGACGAAAATACCGCCGATCACACCCGCCAGCTCACCACGCTCGATCGAATCCTGACCGAGAGTCGGACCGACGGTCCGCTCCTCGAGGTAGACGATCGAGGCGGGCAGCGCACCGGTGCGCAGCACCATGGCCAGATCGGTCACCTCTTGCTGGTTGAAATCACCCTGGATGATGCCATCGGTGGTGATGCGACCGTTGATGTTCGGCGCCGAACGGATCTTGCCATCGAGCACGATGGCGAGCTTGCGACCGATGTTGGCGCCGGTGGCTTCACCGAACTTCCTGCCACCCTCGAGATTGAAGGTGAAGCTGACCACCGGCTCACCGAACTGACCGCTCGACGGCGACGCGTTGCGCAAGTCACGACCGGTGACGACCCGCTTCGACTCGACGATCCACCAGATCTCGTCGGTCACCTGACCGACATCGTTGCGAATCTGCTCGGGAAAGATCTCGTATTCCGACGGCACCACGCCACCGAGCGCGGCCACCGCCGATTCCCGGTTCGGATAGCTGCCTTGGTGAGCCGGAGCGACCAGGCGGAATTCGAGAAACGCGGTGTTCTTGATCAGATCCTTGACGCGCTCCGGATCGTCGACACCGGGAAGCTGGACGACGATCCGCTCCGAGCCGAGGCCCTCACGCACGATCACCGGCTCGGCGACACCGAATTCGTCGACACGATTGCGGATCGTCTCGAGCGCCTGGGTCACCGCCTGATCACGGAGCTGACTGGCTTGCCCGGACTCGAGCGTGACCTCGACACGGTCGCCACTACGGCTGGCGATATCCCACGTCTGGGAGAAGAAACGGTCCCAGACCTCTTTGTCGAAGGTCGGGTAATCGTCGGACGACAGGCCGACGAGCGCGTACCGCGTGTCGGTGAGCCGTTCGCTCCTCACTCCTTCGATTCCCAAATCGGCGAGCTCTTCGACCATGCGGTCGACGTCGAACTCGGTTTCGGTCCGTAGAGCATCGTCGGTATTGACTCGGAGAACCAAGTGCATACCGCCCTGGAGATCGAGTCCCAGGTTGATCGTCTCGCCCGGCGGATAGACCGCGATCGCGAAGCCGACGACGACGATCAGGATGATGATGCCGCGGACGAGCAGCGTGCGCTCCATGATCAGCTACCTTTCTTGTCAGCAGGTTCGTCGGTGGCTTCGAGACCGGCCACCGCCGAACGCGCGAGTCGAATTCGTACCCCGTCGGTGATCTCGACCACCAACACCGGTCCGTCACTCTTGACCACCTTCGCGTAGAGGCCGCCGTTGGTGATGATCCGATCGCCCTTCTGCAAATTCTCGATGAGGTTCTGCAGCTCCTTACGCTGCTTCTGCGCCGGCCGAAAGACGATCAGCCAGAAGATCGCGAAGATCACGATCCACATCACGAACACACTGGCTCCACCGGCTAAGCCGTCTGTTTGAGCCACGATCCAAAGCTGGTCGAACATCGATCGTCTTCTCCTGAGGACATTTCTCTCCCCGGCCACGTGGTGTTACGAACCGCGACACCTCGACATTCCGCGGCAAGGCTCGATCGGTGAGTCGACCGGGTCGACCTGTCACACGACCGCTGAGTGGCTGGGATGGGAAACGCCGAACGGGTACGGGGGAGGTCAGGCGCTTGCGCCGCCGGTCTCCCCATCGGCATAGCGACTGGCCATAGCTCCGGCCAGCTCGGACAACTTTCCGAGCTTGATACCTTCGCGCAACCGGCGCATGAAGTCAAGATAGTGGTGCAGGTTGTGGAGCGTCGCGAGCACCGGTCCGGTGATCTCTTTGGTGCGGAAGAGATGGTGCAAAAACGCGCGGCTGGTACCGGCGAGCGGACTCCCCGGTGGCCCCACCGGTCGCGGATCGTCGAGATAGCGAGCGTTCTTGATCTTGATCACGCCCTGATCGGTAAAGAGAGTGCCGTGACGAGCATTCCGTGCCGGCAAGACACAATCAAATAAATCGATCCCCCAGGTCACCGCATGGAGAATGTCTTGCGGGGTGCCGAGACCCATCAAATACCGTGGCCGCTCGGCTGGCAAGAGAGGCGCGGTCATCTCGACGACGGCGTGACGATGCACCATCTCCTCACCGACGCTCACCCCACCCACCGCGTAGCCGGCGAAATCGAGCCCGGTCAGCACCTCGACCGCGCGCGCCCGCAAGCGTGGATAGACGCTGCCCTGGACGATTCCGAACAAACCGCCGGCGCGTAGCCCCGATACCGACTCCGGCGTCTCTTCCCAAGCGCGTCGCGCCGTCTCGGCCCAGCGACTGGTGCGCGCCAGCGAGATCTCGGCATCGGCTTCGCTGATCGGCCACGGTGGGCACTCGTCGAGCACCATCGCGATGTCGACACCCATGCGGTGCTGCGCCGCGACCACCGACTCGGGGGTGAAGCGAAGCTCGTCGCCATCGAGATGGCTGCGGAACGTGACGCCGCCATCGTCCACCTTGCGGAGAGACGCCAGGCTCCAAATCTGAAAGCCACCGCTGTCGGTGAGGATCGGTCCCGACCAGCCGGTGAAGGCGTGGATGCCACCGAGACGATCGATGACGTCGATCCCGGGACGCAGCGAGAGATGGTAGAGATTGGCGAGCATCAACTGCGCGCCGAGCCCGCTCAACGCATCGACGCTCAGGCCCTTGACCGCGCCGAGCGTACCGACCGGCATGAAAGCCGGCGTGTCGAGCCGGCCGTGCGGTGTATCGAGCCTGCCACGTCGCGCACGGCCGTCGACCGCGTCGACCGTGAACCGAAGAGTCAACGTCCAGCGCCGAAGGCGACCGTTCGCACCTCGACGTCAGCCGGCAGCTCGAGCGCGAACATATCGTCCGTCAGCGGTGGATTGACCTCGATGCTCTCGAAGAGATATTCGGTGGTATCGCCGTCCGCCTCTTCGTACCACAGCCGTACCGGGACGAAGAGCTCACGATCGAACCAGATCGTCATGCCGCGCAAGCGCTTTTCCACCCGCGCGAAGCGTGGCGTGAGCTCGATGCGATACGGCGTGGTCTCGTCGTTCGGAAACGCGACGGTGAAGTCGAAATAGCGTTCGAGCTTGGCGAGTGAGTTGCTGGCATTCAAATACTCGGCGATCTTGGCGCTCTGCTTGCCGACGTCGACACGCTCGGCGGTTCCGAGATCGCGATACCAGGTGACCATCTCCTCACCGGTGATCACCATCAACGTGCTATCGGGCTCGACGAACTCCCAACGGGCCTCGTCGGGTGAGCGGTAGGCGAACGAGCCACGCGCTTGCTCGGGCTCGAGCAAAAGCTGACTCTCTTTATTCTGCACAAAATCGGCTTTCAAAGCCGTGAGCTTCTCTTGCTCGTGCTTGATCCGCGCGATCAGCGTGTCGACACGCTCTTGACCGGCGAGCTCGGGAGCATCCGGATCGGGAGGAGTCGCGAACACCACGGGCACGCTCGCCAGCGTCGTCAAAACGACGGCCAGCGTCGCGACCGTGGTCGCGTCGAGAAGGAACGGGCGAAGGTGGGAAAACAAACGTCGCACGACGGCATGCTATCCGTGGCCCGCGTGGCCGGCAAGCTTGACACGGGCCGACACCGATGCTACCTTCGCGCCGCTTTTGCGAACCAACAACTTTTCGCGCTGGTTATCATGGCGGACACCAAGCTTCGACTCGGCAACAAACACCTCTGTTTCTCCTGCGGCGCCAAGTTCTACGATCTCGGCAAATCGGAAGCGATTTGCCCGCAGTGTGGCGCCGACCAGAAAGACGACCCCGCGGCCGCGACGGGAAGCGCCAAAAAGCGCTCGCGTGCCGAGGCCAAACCCAAGAAACCTGTCGAAGACGAACCCGTCGAAGAGGAAAAAGACGACCTCATCGATGACGAATCGTCCGAGGACAGCGACGAGCTCGAAGAGGAGGAATCCATCGACGAAGACGGCGAGGCGCCGGCTCTCGATGAGAACGACCTCGACGATCTCGAAGACGACGATATGGACGACGATCTCGAAGACGACATCTGACCAACTAGGCAAATTGCCTTGACTCGGCGGTCGATGCATTAGATGCTGCACGGTAAAGGTACAGCTCATGCAGACGAGGAAAACCGCCATGGATCGTGGATCGCGGTTGGCATCCAGACTGCCGACCAGCGCGAAGCTCGATTTCCATTCGCCCCCTGAAGCGACCGAAATCGCCTTCTTCGGTCACGGCCCAGACGAATCTCGGGTGTCCTACCCGCTACCCGAGCGGTCGTGATGTTCGATCTCCTCTCCGACTCGACGCTTCCCATCGTCCTCGCCGGGCTGATCGGTTTCGTTCTCGGCTGGTGGCTCATGCCCAGGCTCACCGCCGGCCAACGCGACAACAGTTTCGACCACCGGCTGAGTAGCGCCGAAAGCGAGCGCGACCGTCTGCGCGAAGAGCTCGCAGCGAGTGAACGTCAGCGCTACGCGCTGCAGAGGCTCACCGACGCCGCCGCCTCGCCTTCCCGCCCCGCTGATCCACTCGACAATGCTGCAATCGAGTCGGCCGCTGCCGACCCGAACGAAGCGGATCATCACCCGCCAAAACGAGATGAAGCGATAGACTAAGGGCGTCGTTTTTCGTTCTTTTTCGTTTTTGGCACCGGCTGCATCGCGCCAGCGACCGTCTCGCGCACGAAGTCTTGCCGTACCTGACGATGTCGTCATCCACCATGGATGGCTCGATGTCGAGATCGGAGACTCATGGCCCCCTCCTCGATCGATCCCGCCGCCGTCGCGCATGGCGCGCGCACCGTTGGTGACATGGTGTGGCGACGCGCCCTCGCCACCCCCGACAAGCTCGCCTGTCTCTACAAGGCCAATGATCGATGGCACGAGGTCACGTGGAAGGAGCTCGTCGACGAAGCCGCCTCGGTGGCCGCCGAGCTCATCGAGCTCGGTCTCGAACCCGGCGACACGATTTCGATCTGCGGCCCGACCGCGGTCGACTGGATCTGCTACGACCTCGGCGGTCACCTCGCGGGCGTGGTCACCGTCGGCATTTATCCGAAGCAGAGCGCGGAACAAGTTCGCTTCCTGCTCGAGCACAGCGAAACCAAAGTCGTCTTCAGCCACGCCGACGAGCTGGCCACCGTGCTCGAAGCCACCGAGGGTCTCGATTCCGTCATCGCCATCGTGCCGTGGGATGAAAGCGATGCCGACCATCACGCCGATCCCCGGGTGATCTCGTCCGAACGCTTCCGTGGCGTTCCTCTCGACGCGGCGGCGATCGAAGCGCGTCAAGCGGCGTGCGACCCCGACGACCTGGCCATCCTGATCTACACCTCGGGCACCACCGGACCGCCCAAAGGCGCGATGCTCAGCCACAGGAACATCCTCGCCATGGTGACCCACCTGCTGCGCGCCTTTCCGTATCGCGAGGACGATCTGCTCTTCGCTTTCTTGCCGATGGCGCACTCCACCGAACGGGTCATGTCGTTTTATGCCCGCATCCACAGCGGCACCCCAGCGGCCTATGCGACGTCGATCGGCCACGTGCTCGCCGAGCTTCCCGAGGTGCGGCCGACCATCTTCGGTTCGGTGCCGCGTCTCTTCGAAAAGGCCCACGTCAAGATCCACGGCGAGATGGAAAAGAAGAGCAAGACGGTGCAGTCGCTCTTCGCCTGGGCGGTCGGTGTCGGTCGACGCCGCGCCGAGGCGGTGCTCGCCGGACGACCGATCGGGCCGTGGCTGGCGCTGCAAGACAAGCTCGCCACCAAGCTGGTCTTCGCCAAAATCCACCAAGCCTTTGGCGGTCGGGTTCGGTGTTTCGTCACCGGCGCGGCACCGGTCGCACACGACATCCTGCGCTTCTTCTGGGCCACCGGCGTGCCGATGTACGAGGCCTACGGTATGACCGAGGCCACCGTGGTGACCCACATCAATCGCCCCGAAGCCGCTCGACTCGGTACCGTCGGCATGCCCATCGCGCCGACCGAGCAACGGATCGCCGACGACGGCGAGATTCTGCTCAGCGGACCGACCGTCTTCATGGGCTACTTCAAGAACCCGGAAGCCACCGCCGAAACCCTCGTCGACGGCTGGCTGCACACCGGTGACATCGGCAAGATCGACGACGACGGGTATCTGGCGATCACCGACCGCAAGAAACACCTGATCATCACCGCCGGTGGCAAGAACGTCGCGCCGGCCAATATCGAACGCGCCGTCAAGACCGAAAGCCCGCTCATCTCGCAGGTCCACGCGCATGGTGATCGGCGGCCGTTCGTGTCGGCTTTGATCGCGCCGAGCCCGCTCGAAACCCTCGAATGGGGCGCCGATCACGACGTCATCAGCCGTGACGAGCTCGACGCCCGACGTACCGAGCTGCTGGCCAACCCCTCGGCGCGCTCCACGGCGCTCAACGAGGCGATGGCCAAGGTGGTCGCCGAGCCCACCTTTCAGGCGCTCTTCGTCGAGCCGGTGCAGCGGGGCAATCGCAACCTCGCCCGCGTCGAGAGAATCCGACGGTTCGTCTTGCTCGAACGCGACTTCAGCCACGAGGAAGGTGAGCTGACCCCGACCATGAAGATGAAACGTCGCTGGATCGAGCGTCACTACGCCGATCTCTTCGAGCGGATCTATACCGATCCCTCGTTCGCGATCGATGCCGAGCCCGAGGACGGAATGCCCCGATGAACGGTGACACCACCGTGGTACGGTGCAACCACGGTGAGCACCGCCCGTTCACCGGTGACGAGAATTCATACCCGCTCCCCCGATGAACGATCCGAGCATTCCCGACACCATCGGTCCCTACCGCATTTTGCGTCGCCTCGGTCGCGGCGGTATGGGTGAGGTGTTTCTCGCTCACGACCCGCGGCTCGACCGTGAGGTGGCGATCAAACGCCTGATCGGGATCGACGAGACACGACGCGGACGCTTCAGGCGCGAGGCTCGACTCGCCGCCGGTCTCAACCACCCGGCGATCGTCCAGGTCTTCGATCTGCTCAACGAGAACGGCAACGAGCACATCGTCATGGAATACGTGCCGGGCACCACCCTGCGCGCCTATGCCGAACGCAGCCAGGTGCCGCTCGCCGAGATGCTGGCGATCTGCGCCGAGATCGCCGAGGCGCTCGCCTACGCCCATCGACGCGGCGTCATCCATCGCGATCTCAAGACCGAGAACGTCCTGCTGACCGAAGATCGACGCCCGAAGATCGCCGATTTCGGCATCGCCCGACGCGACGACACCGACGGCATCGACACCAGCGGCTTCACCGCCACCGGCGCCCTGATCGGTACGGCGCGGATCATGTCGCCCGAGCAGGCTCGAGGCGAGACCATCGACTTGCGTTCCGATGTCTTCTCGTTCGGCGTGCTGATCTACGAGGTCATGACCAGCACGTCGCCTTTCTTGGGCGCCAACGAGGTCGCCACCGTCGTCCGGGTGATCAGCGAGCGTCACCTGCCCTTGATCGACGCCGCGCCGAACATGCCACGCGACCTGTCGCGTTTGGTCGACGAGCTGATGGCGAAGGACCCCGACCAGCGGCCGAGCGACGTCGCCACCCTGGCGCCCCGGCTCCGCGCGCTCGCCCAGGAAGCGAGCGGGCTGCTCGTGGGGGGCGCCAAACGCCGTGCCGCGCCGCCGTCGGTGGTCACGCCTCCGCCCCCGGCGGCGGTCGTCGTGCCAGCCACCGACGAGCCACCGACCGACGCGTTTCAAGCCACCGGACGTCGCACCGCCGAAGGTCGCGCCACGGGTCCACGGCTGACCCGCAACCAGGACACCGCGGCCTATGCCTCGGAGCCGACGTCGATGCCGGCCGCACCCTCGTGGTCGCCGTCGTTCACCGGCTCCGGCACCCCCGCCGCCACCGCCGAGCGGCGCCAAGTGACCATCCTGTGTTGCGATCTGCTCGATACCAGTGGTGACCCCGATCCGGAAACCCTCTTCGAGGCGATGCCCGCGTTCCAGGAGCTCGCCAAAGCCAGTATCGACCGCTACGACGGTCGTCTGGCCAGCGTTGTGGATCGTCTTCGTGGGCGCGGGGATAGCCGAAGTAGGCGATCAGGCGATGACCGACAAAGCTGGCCAGACGACCGTCGTAGCGGTCGATACTGGCTTTGGCGAGCTCCTGGAACGCGGGCATCGCCTC
>JBCDBH010000026.1:0-29444 GCA_039184055.1 Acidobacteriota bacterium | reverse complement strand
GGGCGAATCGCCCCCGCTTTTTGTATCTAGTCATGCACAAGTTTTTGGCAATGTTGTGGTACCATCGAAAGCAAACTCCATTGAGTATGGGCTGGATTAGGACGCCCTGCTCCACGGGTTCCGCATTGGCATTCACCGTCGCAGGTCCAATGCGCAAGCCTCGAGCCGCACCAACTTCGACTCGGAATGACTCCGCGGGCGACGGGAGGACAGCCAGATGAACGTCAAGGGTTTCCGTGCAGCCGGTCTTTTCATGCTCGTCATGGCGATTGCCGCCGTGCCCGCCTCGGCCGGTGTCAACCGCTGGACCGCGATCGGTCCCTTCAGCGGTGGTGTCACCGCGGTCGCGGTCAACGATCAGACCTTCGGTTTGAACAAGCACATTTATGTCGGTGTCGCGGCCGACGATACGGATCCCGACATCGGTGGCGTTTATCGCAGTACCGATGCCGGCTTCACGTGGGAAGAGTTCAACGACGGGCTCGACGATAAGCGGGTATTCGATTTGCACATCGACGAGACCGCGCCGAACCCGACTCTTTGGGCGGCGACCGCGAGCGGCGTGTACAAGGTTACGATCGACGGTCTGTCTCCCGTCGGTATGCAGGATCCGTGGGAGCTTTCCAATGGGGTCGAGCCCACCAACATCACGACTCCCTTCTCGCTGACGGTGGCGACCGATCCGGACAGTCCGGGAATCGTGTACGTCGGCACCAACGGTGGTGGCGTGTTCAAGTCGCTCGACGGCGGAACGTCGTGGACGTCGTCCAGTCTCGGTCTGGGCAATCGGGTCGTCTTCGACCTCGAGCTCGCGCTCGGCAGCAGTGAGCTGACCATCAACGAGGTCGATGCCGATACGCCGGGTGCGCAGGCGGTCGAGACGGCCGAGTTCGTCGAGATCTATGGGCCTCCGAACGAGGCGCTCGACGGCAAAGTGTTGGTGCTCTTCAACTGTCGAGACTCGACCGATCCCGGTGGTGAGACAGGTGTCTACGCGGCCTACGATCTAGACGGCTTCTCGACCAATCCCGCTGGCTTTTTCGTGATCGGTGATCCCGAGCTCGGTGCGGTGGTGGATTTCGCCGTTCCGGGCTTCGTGCTCGAGAACGAGAGCTCGGCGGTCGGTCTGTACACGGGTGACGACGTCGACTATCCGATCGGTCGGGAAGATGACAGCGACAACCAGCTCGACAGCCTGCGTTACGACACCAATCAGCCTTTGGTGGGTTGTGGCTCGGTCGAGGTGTACCCCCTCGATCCAGGTCTGCTTTTCCAGAACCCCAATGTCGTCGGTGACGATTCGGTGAACGAGGGTGCCAACGGTGATCGTGAAGGTCATTCGAACCAACGCAAACCCGATGGTGGCGCGCCGGCTCTGTTCCAGCCCTGGTCTGGCAGCCAAAGCCCGCCGACTCCAGGTACGCGTAACCGACCCATTCCGATCTTCGCCGGAACCGATCTGGACGGTGTGTTCCGCTCGTTCAATTCGGGTTTCACCTGGGCGCCGTACAACAGCGGCCTGGGTAGCGAGGTCGTATTCGAGATCGCCTTCGATCCGATCGACCCCGATCCTCTTTGCACATTGAGCAATTACACGCTCTACGCGGGTTCGAGCAACGCGGGCGTCTACAAGGAAAACGACCCGTGTGACTTCGACAACCCGCTCGATTGGAGCGCGTTCGGGCTCGAAGACGAGACGATCATCGCCTTCGAGGTGTTGCCCTCCGAGCCGCTCGATTCGGTGCTGCTCGCCGCCACCGAGACGGGAGAGGTCAACCGGACGACGATCGCCGGCGCCAACTGGACGCCCGCCGACCTGGGTCTTGGCGGTTTGCCGGTCGAATCCTTCGGGGTCGATCTCGAGATCCAGCCTTTGATCAATCCGTTCCGGCCGTCGATCGTCTACGCCGGCACCATTGCCGGTACGGTGTTCAAGACCGAAGACGAAGCCAACAACTGGTTCCAGACCAGTCCCGATCTCAGCGACACCACGGGTGTGTTCGTCGAGAAGGTGGTCGTCGATCCGGGTGACGACAGTTTGATCTACGTCGCCACCGTCGGCGGTGGCTTGTTCCGAGGCCAGCGCGCGGGTAGCGGCGCGAGCGCTCTGTGGACCTTCACCCGTCTCGTGTTCACCGACCCGGGAACCGGTGACGAGGTCTTGCTCGCGTTCGACGTCGTGCTCGATCCGACCAACACCAACACGCTCTGGGTCGGTACCGACTTCGGCGTGTTCAAAACCGACAACGCGCAGGCCGCGGTGCCGGTGTTCACCCAGCTCGACCTCGACGTCACGGTTCCCGAGCCGTTCTCGGTGCTCGAGCTGCTGCTCGATCCGAATGACGCGACCGCGAACACGCTCTACGCCGTAACCGGTAATCTCTACCGCACCACCAACGGCGGCACCACCTGGACCCGTTTGGTCGAGACGGTCGCGCCGTTGACCAACTTCAACAACGCGACGATCACGACGGTCGCCGTCGCGCCCGACGACGCCGATACGATCTACGCCGGAACCCAAAGCTCGTTCCTCTATCAGACGTCCGATGGTGGCTCCGAATGGGCCGAACGGAATGCCGGCAACGGTCTCACCGAGCAGTTCATGCGCGCCATCCTGGTCGACGCGACCGATTCGTCGATCCTCTGGCTCGGTACCGACGGTGGCGGCGTGTTCAAGTCCTTCGATGCCGGCGATAGCTGGAATCCCTTCAACAACGGTGTGACGAGCAGCTTCATCCTGACGCTCGAGCAGGACCCGATGGATCCGCAGTTGCTCTACGCGGGCACCGAGAACGGTGGCTTGCTGAGGTCCAACGACGCCGGAGCGAACTGGTCGAGCTTCAACCCGGGTTTGACCAACGACGTCGTCACCGATGTCGAGATCTTTCCGACCGACAACAACCTGCTGTGGGCCGCGACCGATGGTGGCGGCGTGTTCGGACTCGAGATCATCCAGCGGGTGGTCATCACACCGACCAACGGCCTGACCACCACCGAAGGTGGCGTGGCGGATTCGTTCCAGGTCGCGCTGACCTCGGTGCCGACCGCGGACGTCAGTTTCAGCATCGTGTCCAGTGATGACTCGGAAGGTATCGTTTCGGCCGACCAGGTCCTGTTCACCCCGGACGACGCTCTGATCCCGCAGTCCGTGGTCATCACCGGTGTCGACGACAACGTGCTCGATGGTGATCAGCCCTATCTCGTTCTCACCGGGATCACCGAGAGCGCCGATCCTGATTTCAACGGTCTCGACCCCGAGGACGTATCGGTGATCAACCTCGACGCGGGTGACTCCGATGCCGGCGTCACGATCACGCCGTTCGAAGGTCTGGTCACGAACGAACTCGGTGGCACCGCGACGTTCGAGGTCATCCTCGATCGGATTCCGACCGGCACGGTGTCCTTCACGCTCGAAAGCTCGGATCTCACCGAAGGTCGTGTGTCGCCCGATTCGCTCACGTTTACACCGCAGAACGCGCTCACCCCGCAGGTGGTCACGGTAACCGGTGTGATCGACGATGGCCTGATCGATGGTGACGTGCCGTACCAGATCCTCACCGGCTTCGTCGACAGCAGCGACATGTCGTATCAGGGCATCAACCCGGTCGACGTGTCGGTGGTCAACGAGGATCTAGGCGCCACCACGATCTTCGAAACCGCGACGCTCGGTGCGATCGGTCAAAGTGGCGCGGGTACGTTCGCGATCAACAGCACGACGTTTCTCGGCGCCAGCTTCACCACCACCGATACCTTCAACCTGACCAGCATCGGTGGTCACGTGGTGGCGACCGACGGGCAAGCCGGGCAGACGATCTTCGTCGCTCTCGTCCCGGTGCTCGGCAACGGCCTCCCGGCCGATACCGATCTGACCAACGACGCGATCTTCGCCTCGGTCGTCGAAGCACCGCAGACTTCGGACGAGATCAAGCTGCTCACCGGCAACATCGAGCTTCCTCCCGGGAACTACGCGGTGGTCTTCGGTTCGGGGCAATTCGGTGCGACGGGTAGCGCGAGAATGCCGGGCAACGACATCGACCTCGGCTCGCCGAACTACTTCTTCAGCTCCGCCGGCAGCTGGTTCACCGGTGGTCTGACGAATTCGCGCTTCTTCCTCAATGGCTTCTCCGGACCGGTCGTCGGGCCGAATACCATCTTCATCGATGGTTTCGAGTCGGGCGATACCAGCGCCTGGTCGGGTACCGTGCCCTGATCCGGACGAAGACCTGAGAGTGTTTCTCTCGCTCGCGTCTCGGGTGTGCCGGGGCGCGAGCTAGACGTTCTTCCCACTGCATCCGTATACTCAGCCGCAATGAGATACCACCGGTCGCTTCGTTACCTCGTCTTCGTTTCCCTACTGGTCGCCGTTCTCGGTTGTGACAGCGCCAATCCGGTCGCACCCGCCGGCACCTCGCTTTTGGTGACCGCCAACCCGGCGCGGATCCAGATCGATGGCTTTTCGACCATCGTGGTCAGTGGCACCCGACCCGATGGCAATCCGCTCTTCCCGGGCACGCAAATCAACCTGAGCACCACGCTGGGCGACCTTACCGACACCGTGCTGTCGGTCGGTGACGACGGCACGGCGCAGACCATTCTGCGGAGCGATGGCCGTACCGGTGACGCCATGATCACCGCCGCGACACAGACGGGTGACGCCTCCGCCGAAACTTCGGTGTTGATCGGCGAGAACGATACGACCACGCCGGTCATCGAGATGACCGCGCAGCCGGCGCAGGTGGGTTTCTTCGAGTCTTCGACGATCATCGCGGTGATCCGCAATGCTGACAATTCACTGGTCGGTCCGGGCAATCTGGTGACCTTCGACACCACCCGCGGCACGTTGACACCAGCCAACGGTCGGGTGCGTACCGATGGTCAAGGAACCGCCGAAATCACCTTGACCGCTGACGATCGCCCAGGTACCGCGACGGTCACGGCACGCTTTGGCTCGGCGGCCGCCAACACGGTCGATGTCGAGGTCGAAGGCCGCGCGCCGGTGCTCTTCATTTCGGCCAATCCGACCGTGATCGACACCACTGAGCAGTCGGCCATCGAGATCCTGGCGCGTGACGACAACAACGTTCCCGTAGGTGCGAACCGAGAAATCCAGTTGTTCTCGGATCTCGGCACGGTCGAGCCAGCGAGCGTCGTACGCACCGATAGCGCGGGCCGCGCCACGGCGACGTTTACCGCTGGGAGCATCGGTGGAACGGGTTCGGTTACGGCCATTCTGGAAAACAGCGATCCAGCAACGGTCACCATCACGATCCGCCAGGACGCCGCCAGCATCATCATCAACGTCCAGGGGCAGTTCACTCGACCCACCGCGGGTTCGCCGATCGAATTCCCGGTCGGAGCCCAGGTGCTCGACGCCGAGAACGACCCGATCGCCAACATCGTGGTGAGCTTCGGGGTCTTCCAGACCAACGCCGCGGGTACGGGTTGTAATACCTCGGCGGGTGTCGGTGGAGCCGAATTCCAGGTGCCGGGTGGATCGACGGTCACGACCACCGCGATCACCAACAGCAACGGAACCGCGACGCTCGATCTCGAAATCGAGGATACCGACGTGACGGGTCTGAACTCGATCTGCGTCCAGGTATCGGCTGGTGCTGGCATCGTTGCCCAGGCACCGATCAACATCCTCTGATCGATTTCGACGGGCCACGGCTCCGAACGCGCCCTTCCGCCGGGAGGGCGCGTTTCTTGTGCATCGCTGCTATACTCGCTCGAACGACTGAAAGGGAGATTCCTCGGGTTTCTCCACAATGAGAGCGATCTATGGCCGAAGCGCACGACACCAGCCGCATCGACGAGCTCCGTCAGCGATGGGAGCAAACTCCCGATTCGCGTCTTTATCTTCAACTGGCCGAGGAATACCGCCGAGTTGGAGATCACGCGCACGCCATGGAGGTGTTGGAGCAGGGTCTGGCCAAGCGGCCCAACGACCTCTCCGCGCGGGTGGCCCTGAGCCGTTGCCATTTGGCCATGTCGCAACCCGAACAAGGCGCCGAGCTGCTCGAAAGCGTGCTCGAGCGCGATCCGGCGCACATCGTCGCCAACAAGCTTTTGGTCGAGGCGTATCTGCAGCTCGGCGATCCCGGGCAGGCTGAAGAACGGCTCGACTTCTATCGTCTGATCAACGACCGTGATCCGGAAATCGATCATTTCGACTATCGGATCAAACGCCTCTTCTCGACGCAGAGCACCGCGACGATGACCGCTCAGGCGTCCGCCGACGATCTCTTGGCGGCGTCGATGCCCGAAGAGCTGGCGGCGATCGCCTCGCCATCCACCTCGCAGGAAATCACTGCTCCGGTCGAGGATATGCCGTCACCGTTCGACTCCGACCTTCAGGACGACATTCCCACCGCGCCGATGGCGGTGGTCGAGAGCGTGGAGGCGCTGACGGCGAACGACGCGCCTCCGATCGAGGACGCGCCGCTGACGGAATCGGTGAGCGAGACCGAAGAGACCGTTGCCGTCGACGAAGCGCCGCCCGTGATCGCCGAGCCCGTTTTCCCGACCGCCGATGCTCCGGCCGAGGAGCAAGCGGCTGCAGCAGATCAAGAGGCTCCAGTCGAAGAGGTCGCCGCGCCAACCCCCACCGAACCGGAAGCGCTCGATCGTGCCATCAGCGATTCGGCCGATCTCTTCCAGCTCGGCGAGCCCGTACCGGCTCCCAAGCTCGATGCCCTGTGGAAAGCCACCGCGCTCGATCAGGTCCGTCGTCAGCCCGCGCCGTTCGTGACGCTGATGCGCGACGACGCCGAGCATCATTGGCGTTTGCTCGGTGACGAAGGGCTCTTCGATCCTGAGGCGATGCTGCCGGTCGGTGGCGCGGGCAAGACCGCCATGGCGACGCTGGCGGCATCCTCGTCAGCGCCTGCTGTCGCGGACGATCCGGTTGTCGATCAAGAGGCCACACAACCCGAGGCAGCGGACGATCCCGTGGCGCCGGACGATAGCGGCTTGGCGACCGCCGCCGTGACCGGTCTCGCGACAGCGATGGCGGCCACGGGCGTGGCCGCCACGGGGATCGCGATGGGAGTCGCGACGAGTACCGCCGACGAGCCGAGCGAAGCCGAGAGCATCGATGAAGCGCCGTTCGAGCTCGGTTTCGAAGCCGAAGATACTGCGATCGAGGCGGATCGTACGGACGCTGAGCCCGAGGCTGCTGCAGAACCCGAGAGGGTCTCCGAGCCCGAGATGGTCGCCGAGCCCGAGATGGTCGCCGAGTCCGAGATCGTCTTCGAGCCGGAAGCGGTTCCGGAGCCCGAGATCGTCGCCGAACCAGCTCCCTTGGAGATGGACGCCGAGCCGGGCTCGGACATGGTGGTCGAGGCCGCCGCCGAGCTCGACGCGACGCCCGATCCAGCCATCGATCCCGAGCCGGTACTCGATCCCGAGCCGACGAGCGAGTCCGAAGCGACCGCGGAGATCGAAACCGAACGTCTCGCGTCCGAAATGGCCGCTCCGCCAGAGCTCGCCCCCACCGAGGTTCAGCCGCCACCTGATCTCGAGCCTTTTGCCGATACCGCGCCGCGTCTCGACGATACCGCGCCCGCGTACGGCGACGGCATGTTGATGGCCCGTGAGCCCAACGCCATGGCGCTCACCGGTGAGCTACCGGCGCCGGCGTTCGACGAAGCGTCGCTGACGACACCGCCGATGGACGACTCGTGGAGCGATTTCGCGACGCCACACGGAGCGGAAACCGTCGAGATGGCGCCGCCGGTCGAAGAAGAGGAGGAGGCCGAGGTGATCACCGCCGAGGTGCCGATTCGGCCACCGGGCACCACGGCACCGGCTCCCACCATCACCACCCCATCCGGTGAGACGCGAGCGCCTTCGGGCGACTCGCACGCGCGACCGAGCGGTGCACGGGTCAGTGGCATCACGCCGTCGACCGCCACCCTCGGTGAGATTTACCTACGTCAGGGCCATCTCGAGGAAGCCGAACGGATCTTTCGTCAGATCCTCGAAGAGGAACCCGACAACGAGGCGGCGCTCATCGGAATCGAGCGCATCCAACAGGTGCAGCGCCCCGAGCTCACCGCCGAGCGCCTGCTGGTGACACACACCGCGCGCACCGGTCGGGCGCCCGCCGGTCTCACCGAAAAGAAGACCTTCGTTCTCGAAGCTTATCTCGACCATCTGCGCAAAGGACGGCACAGCGGTGTTCGCTGATCGACTCCGCTCGGTCAGCGACCGGATCGGCGACGCCATGACCATCGCATTGGTGGCTGGCGACGGCGTCCCGGTGGAGAGCTGGCCCAAGCAGCCCGAGCACGATGTCGAGATTCTCGCCGCCGAGTTCATGACTCAGGTACAGTCGATCTCGCAGAACCACGAAGAGCTCAATGCCGGAGGCGTGCGTCAGCTGACCATCGACACCGATCAGCTCACGGTTATGGTCAGCGCGCTGACACGAGGCTATTATCTACTCCTCGTTCTTCGTGCCGGTGCCAACAAGGGCCGAGCTCGTTTCGAGCTTCGCCGGGCGGTACTCTCGTTCGAGAGAGATCTCGTTTAGCCAGAGCGCATCGCAACCGAGCCGGTGCCAGAGCCGACCCGTGAGTCGGGTATAGGGGGATTCAGCGTGTTGACCTTCGACCAGATCAAAGAGCTGATCGATCAGGTGGCGACCCACCGACTGAACAGCATCGAAATCGAACGTTCCGGTTTTCGCTTCAAGATCGAAGGCCAGCAGCAACCGGCCACGGTGGTGGCGGCTCCTCCGGTGGAGAGCATTCCGGTCAGCGTCCCGGCGGCTCCACCGGTGGCCAGTGCCCCGGCGGCGGTCGCCGCGTCACCCGCGCCGGCCGCTGAACCCGAGGTCGAGGACGATCTGGCGGCTGGCGCTCACATCGTCGAATCGCCGATCGTCGGGACCTTCTACAGCGCGCCCAACCCCGATTCGCCAGCGTTTGTCGAGGTGGGGACTCGGGTCAAGAAAGGGCAGACGCTCTGCATCGTCGAAGCGATGAAGCTGATGAACGAGATCGAAAGCGATGTCGACGGTGAGGTCGTGAAGATCTACCCGAAGAACGCTCAGCCGGTCGAATTCGGCGAACCGCTCTTCGCCATCAAGTGATGTTCAAAAAGATCCTGATCGCCAATCGAGGCGAGATCGCGCTACGCATCATTCACGCGTGTCGTGAGCTCGGTATCGAGACGGTCGCCGTGCACTCGACCGCCGACCGCGAGAGCCTACACGTCACCTACGCTCATGAAGACGTGTGCATCGGACCCCCGCCTTCGAGCGGGAGCTATCTCGACGTCACCCGCGTGGTCGCGGCGGCCGAGATCACCGGTGCCGATGCGATTCATCCGGGCTATGGCTTTCTGTCGGAGAACGCCGACTTCGCCGAGATTCTCGACGAGATCAAGCTCGGTTGGATCGGTCCCAAAGCGTCGACGATTCGCGCCATGGGCGACAAGGCCAACGCGCGCAAGGTCGCGGTCGAAGCCGGCGTGCCGGTACTACCCGGTAGCACGGAGCCGCTGAAAGACGCCGCCGCTGCCGCCGCGCTCGCCGCCGAAGTCGGATTCCCGGTGATTCTCAAGGCGGCCGCTGGCGGTGGCGGTCGCGGTATGCGGATCGTCCACGAGCCGGAGACGATCGAAAAGAACTTCAATACCGCCAGTGAAGAAGCCAGCCGGGCGTTTGGCGACGGGTCGATGTACCTGGAGAAATACCTGCTCCAGCCGCGACACGTCGAGATTCAGATCTTCGGCGACAAGACCGGTCGCGTCATCCATCTCGGCGAGCGCGAGTGCTCGATCCAGCGTCGGCATCAAAAGCTGATCGAAGAATCGCCGTCGCCGGCGCTCGATCAAGAGCTTCGCGAGCGGATGGGCGCCGCCGCGGTGCGTCTCGGTGAGGCGGTGGAGTACGAGAACGCCGGCACGGTCGAGTTCCTGCTCGATCAAGACGGGTCGTTTTATTTCATGGAGATGAACACCCGTATCCAGGTCGAGCATCCGGTGACCGAGATGGTCATGGGCGTCGACCTGGTCAAGGAGCAGATTCGGGTCGCTTCGGGTAAGCCTCTGTCGATTCGCGGTGGGCTGAAGCCTCGCGGGCACGCCATCGAATGTCGAATCAACGCCGAGGATCCCGACAAGTTCACCCCGTCGCCCGGGCGGATGACGACGCTCCATCTGCCGGGTGGTCCCGGAGTCCGCGTCGACACCCACGCTTACCAGGAGTACGTGATCCCACCGCATTACGACTCGATGGTCGCCAAGCTGATCGTGCAAGGCGCGGATCGAGACGAGGCGATCGCGCGGATGGAGCGTGCCCTCGACTTCTTTATCGTCGAAGGCATCAAGACCTCGATTCCGTTGCACAAGCGGATCCTGCGTGATCCGGTGTTCCGCCGAGGTGAATTGTCGACTCGATGGTTGGAGGAATTCCAGGCGCGTGAGCGCGCCGCCGCGGAACGTGAGTCCTGAGCTCCCAGCGGCGAGGCTCTACGCCATCGCCGATCTCGACATGCTCGGCCCGAGCCTGCCGGTGGCGGTCGAGACCATGGCGGCGGCGGGGGTCGGCTGGATCCAGCTTCGTGCCAAAGGGATGACGGGACGCGATCTCGCCGAGCTGGCCGCCGTGTGTCGCGCGCGGCTGGTCGCGTTTCCCGATACGCACCTGTGGCTCGATGACCGTGTCGATGTCGCGGCGGTGGTGCCGGGTATCGCGGGGGTCCATGTCGGTGATCGCGATTTGCCCCCCGAGGCGGCGCGACGCGTGCTCGGCCCGGGGATGTGGATCGGTCAATCGACCCACGACCGTGCCGCGGTCGAACGGGCGGCGGTCGATCCAGCGGTCGACGTGATCGCGGTCGGGCCGGTGTTCCCGACCACCAGCAAGGCGAATCCCGATCCGGTGGTCGGCCTCGATCTCGTTCGCTGGGCTCGCTCGGTGACCGACAAACCCCTGGTGGCGATCGGTGGCATCGATGCCACGCGCCTCGCTTCGGTGCTCGCCGCCGGGGCCGATCTCGCCGTGGTCCTGAGCGCCGTGTGTCGAGGCAACGTAGGGGAGAATTGCCGGCGGTTGCTCGCCGCCATGGAGGATGGATCATGAGTCGAGTCGAGCAATTCGGCAGCCGCTGGGGGTTGGTGCTCGCCACCCTCGGTATGGCGGTCGGTACGGGCAATATCTGGCGTTTTCCCCGCATCGCGGCGAGCAACGGCGGCGGCAGCTTTCTGGTCGCCTGGGTCGTGTTCTTGTTGCTGTGGTCGATCCCGCTGATCATCGCCGAGTTCGCGTTTGGCAAACGGGCGCGCAAAGGAACCATCGGAGCGTTTGTCGAGATCGGTGGCCCCAAGACCGCCTGGATGGGTGCCTGGGTGGCGGTGTGCGCGACCGCGATCATGATCTATTACGCCGTCGTCAGCGGTTGGTGTCTGCGTTTTCTCGCCGCCTCATTGACCGGTGACCTGACGTCGTCGGCGGGGGCCAGCGAAGCTCTGTGGACGACCTTCAACAGCTCGTGGGCGGCGGTGCTCACCCAGGGCCTGGCGCTCGCCGCCGCGCTCGCGGTGGTGTGGTTCGGTGTCCGTGGCATCGAGCGGGTCGCCACCATTCTCATCCCGACCCTCTTCGTCCTGGTGGTGATTCTGGCGATCCGCGCCGTCACCTTGCCCGGGGCCGAGCGCGGTCTGGCCTTTCTCTTCACGCCCGACTGGTCGGCGCTCGCCAAACCCGATATCTGGCTCCAGGCGCTGACGCAAAACGCGTGGGATACCGGCGCGGGGTGGGGATTGATCCTCACATACGCGGTCTATATGCGGGCGCGAGAAGACGTCGCGCTCAACGGCTTCTTGATCGGCTTCGGCAACAACTCGGTGTCGTTGCTCGCCGGCATCATGGTGTTGTGCACCGTGTTCGCGATCAACCCCGGCGCCCAGGCCGAGATCGTCGGTGCCGGCAACGAAGGCTTGACCTTCATCTGGATTCCACAGCTCTTCGCCCAAATGCCCGGTGGCGCCGTCTTCATGGTGCTGTTCTTCCTGGCGCTCTCCTTCGCCGCGCTCACCAGTCTGATCTCGATGTTCGAGCTCGCCACGCGCGTCTTGATCGACGCCGGTTTGAGCCGTCGGGTCGCCTTGTTCGGGCTCGGCGCGGTGGCGTTCGTGCTCGGTCTGCCCTCGGCGCTCTATATCGAGGTCTTTCAGAATCAGGACTGGGTCTGGGGCGTCGGCCTGATGCTCTCGGGTCTCTTCATCGCCATCGCGGCGATCCGCTTCGGGGTCGATCGACTGCGCACCGAGGTGGTCAACGGCGACGGCGCCGATCTCCGCATCGGGCGCTGGTGGACGATCGCCATCATCGCGCTGATTCCGATCCAGGCCATCGCGCTCATCGTCTGGTGGCTGGTGGTGGCCTATCAGAGCAATCCCGAAGGCTGGCTCGACCCCTTCAGCCCGTTCAACGTCGGCTCGGTGCTCTTTCAATGGGCCATCGTGCTGGTCGTCCTGCTGCTCGCCAATCGCTGGCTGGTGCGTCGTTTGAGCGGCCCGCCCAGCGATACGTCGCCGCCCAAGGGCGGTGAGGTGATTCCGTGAGGATTGAGATCGGCCGAGCGGCCGTGGGAGAAATCCATGACTACTGAAGCCATCGTGATCATGATCGTCATTTTGACCGCCGTCTGGGGTGGCTTTGGCTTCTTTTTGACCCGCGCCATTCTCAGTGAGCGTGGCAAGCGTCACGACTGAGGTCGATGCGTGTCTATCTCACCGGTTTCATGGGGGCCGGCAAGACCGTCGTCGGGCGGGAGCTGGCCGACGTGCTGGACCTGCGCTTCGTCGATCTCGACGACGCCATCGTGGCGAGCTCGACCGAGGATTCAGTGGCCACGATCTTCGCGCGACACGGTGAGGCGACCTTTCGCGACTTGGAGCGTCGGGCCTTGGCCCGAACCGAAGAGCGTGACGACCTCGTCGTCGCGTGTGGCGGTGGTGCGTTGGTGAGCGCCGACAATCGCGCCCTGGTCGCCGAGCTCGGCACCACGGTGTGGCTCGACCCGGCTTTCGAGCTGATCGTCACGCGGCTCGGTGATCGTGACGATTCTCGCCCGTTGTTTCGCGATCCCGAGCGCGCTCACGAGCTGTGGCGGCAGCGTCGTGACGCCTACGGTCGGGCCGACCTGCGGATCGATGTCGATCCCGAGGCGACACCCCGCGATCTTGCTGCTAGAATCGCCGACCTGCTTCGAGGAACCTCTTGCGCTACTTGATTCTCTCTGACATGCACGGCAACTGGGACGCTTTCGCGGCGGTCCTGCGTCGAGTCCGCCGCCAGCGGTGGGACGTCACGCTCGTGCTCGGCGATCTGGTCGGCTACGGCGCCGGCCCGAATCAAGTCGTCGAGGCGGTCAAGACGCTCGAAGGCCAGGTCTACACCGTGCGGGGCAACCACGACAAGGTGGTCGCCGAGATCGAAGACGGCTCGAATTTCAACCAGCCCGCGCTCGCCGCCGCCAAGTGGACCACCGACCGCCTGATGACCGCGAACCTGCGCTTCGTCCGTGATCTCCCCCAGGGGCCGATCACGATCGACGACGAAGTGCACGTCTGTCACGGCTCACCGCTCGACGAAGACGCCTACGTCTTCACCGTCTTCGACGCCTACGAGATCTTCGAGAGCTATGACGCGCCTCTGGTCTTCTTCGGTCACACGCACATCCCGTCGATCTTCGTCCGCCATAGCGACGGCACGATCGACGTCACCGCCGTGCAGGGCGAGACCTACTCGCTTCAGCTCGAGCCGGGGAGCCGGTACCTGCTCAATCCCGGCTCGATCGGTCAACCGCGTGACCACGATCCCCGCGCCGCCTACATGAGCTACGACAGCGAGACGCGAATCGTCCGCTGGCAGCGGATCGACTACGCGATCGAAAAGGCTCAGCAGCGGATCGTGCGCTCGGGTCTGCCCAAAGTGCTCGCCGACCGTCTCGCGCTCGGCGTCTGATTCGAACCTTCCGCGCAACGAAAAAAGCCACCGCTTGCGGTGGCTTTTTTGCTTCGTCGAGCCGTGAAGGCCCGGTCGTCGACTCAGCGACGACGCACGAAAACGATACCGGCGCCTGCCAGCAGCACGAGCAGGGCGAGCAGACCCCACTCACCGAGCGTCGGGATGTCGAGGATCGACACCGGCGCTCCGGCGATGATGAAATCGTGCACTCGACGGTCCGCACCCGCTGGGCCGAGCAGGGTGGCCTCGAGGGTGTTGGTGTCGAGAGTGTAGATGTCGTTACCGGTGGTGTTGTCGCAGCATTCCGAGAGATAAAGCCGGCCGTCACTACCGCTACCCAAGCCGAGTCCACCGAGGCCGCCACCGAGGGCGGTGATCGTCTGGGTGGTGAGCACGGAGGCGTCGGACGGGTCGAGGGTGAAGAGATTGCTTTCGTTGGTGTCTTTGCCCCACAGCGTGCCGTCGGGCGTAAAAGCGATCGCGACGTAACCACCTTCGATACCGCCGAAATCCGGAAGTCCGATCTCGGTGATCTCAGCGGTGCCGAGATCGATGGTCACCAGAGCGTTCTGGCCGTCACCGCCCTCGGTCACACCGCCGTTGCCGTTGCCCTGGCCGCCCTCGGTGTCGCCACCGACAAAGGCGACCGCGCCATAGAGGGTGTTGGTGCCCGGCTGGAGCGCCAGATCCTGCAGGTACACCGGCGCGCCGGTGGGATCGAGAATCTGACCCACGGTTTGAATCAACGCGCCGGTCGTCGGATCGAGCTCGATCAGCACAGGGGGTTCCGAGCTCTGGGCGCCGTTGGTGACCGCGAAGAGCCGGCCGTCGGTGGTCGAAGCGAGACCGGTGAGACCCGAGCCCGGCACCGGAACGTTGAGCGCGGTAAAGGCGCCGCTCATCGGATCGATTTCACCGACCGCGCCAGCATCGGTGGCGCCATTTGCGGCACCACCGGTCACGGCGAGAATTCGTTCCTGGCCAAGCGCCGGTCCGGCGGCTAGCACACACAGTAGAAGGCTCGAGACGAGCGCGAGACGTTTCATGGCAGCAATCTCCTCAAGAATCTGAAAGGCCCTGAGTCCGAGCGATCCGATGTCGCTTCAGGCTCGAGATCCACACGTACTCTCAGACTACCACCAACAATTTGTGCACAGCGGCGAGGGGGGCGGCGAGGTGCTTGTTTGACTACTGGCTCGACGACGCGTCGCGCAGGGCCGAGGTGTCGATCTTCTCGAGCGCGTCGACCAGCTCGTGGAGCTCGTCGAGCTGACGCAGGCTCCGGTCGAGCAAGTCGACCAGGGCGCGATCGTCGAGCCCGGTCGCTTTCATCCGTCGACCGAGCTCGCGGACCAGGGGCAGGAGGGTGTCACCGACGTTTTCACCCAGCCGTCCGAGCAGGTTGCGAACCCCGGGGCCGAGCGTTTGCACCACTTCGGTGCCACGGGGCGCGTCGGCCACCGCCTGCATGGTTTGCGCGAGCCGGTCGAGGTAGGGAGTGAGATCCACGCTCGGTTTGCTGTCCACAGGAAGCGGTGGCGGCAGCGGCGGAGGCATGACGATGTTCGGTTCGGTAGATACCGGTTCGGTAGGTGTCGGTTCAGCGGGCGCGACAGCCGCTTCGGCGAGTCTTTCGAGCACCTGCTCGAAGCGTTGCCCGAGGTCGAGCGCCGAGCGTTCGATGCTCGCCACCAGTTGCGCGGTGGTGTCA
This sequence comes from Acidobacteriota bacterium, assembly GCA_039184055.1. GTDB lineage: Bacteria > Acidobacteriota > Thermoanaerobaculia > Multivoradales > J023 > JBCDBH01. The sequence continues at coordinate 13,749 of JBCDBH010000026.1, read as the reverse complement.
CTGGCTTCTTGGCCGGCGTCGTCGGTGTCGGCGGCGGCCGAGAGACGTTCGAGCACCGGGGTCAGCGTGCTTCCGAGATGCTGGCCAAGGTGCTGTCCGAGGCTCTCCCCGAGCTCATCACCGAGACCTTCACGCAAGCCCCCGAGCGCGTCGTGGAGCCGCGTGGCGAGCGCCGCGTCGGCGTTGTCGCCGCCCGATTCGCTTGCCGTTGCTCGGGTCACCGCGCGACCGATGTCGTGGAGACGATCACCGAGCAAGCCGAGCGTGCTGACCACGCGCACCGTCGGATCGTCCTCACTGCCACCCATGGCGCGTTGACGGACGTAGCCTTGTTTGATCGCTTCCCAACGTTCGCGATCCTCACCCGCGAGCACGCCACGTAGCTCTTTGAGCTTGAGCAGATTCTGCTCGGCGCCGGTGGTGAGCGTCTGCGCCTCGCCGAGATAGTGATCGTCGATCAGCGCTTCGAGCTCTTCATCGTTCATCACCGGCACGATCTTCTCGGCCAGCTTGTTCATGTTGCGATAGCTGCCCTGGAGCTGGAACGGTGGCTCGGTGCGATAGGCGTCGTCCTGCGCGGCGCTGGCGATATAGCTCTGGTTGACCGCCAAGAGCACCTCCTGCACCCGGGTCAGCTTGCGCAACACCGCCAGCATTTCGTCGAGCTCGACTCGTGAGTAGTCGTGCGCGAGCCGGTCGGCCGGAATTTCCTCACCGCTCGCCATCCGCACCAGGAGAAAGAGATCCTCCGCGCCACGGGTGGCGAGCGGCGCCAGGGTGGCGTTCGAGGTCAGTGAATTCTCGAGATAGCTGAGCGCGAAGACGTCGTCTTTACCTTCGAGAATGTCACCGAGATTGTAGGTGTCGGCACGGTTGGCGAGCATGTCGGGGATGCGGAAGGTCTCACCCGACTCGGTATACGGGTTGCCCGCCATACAGACCGCGAAGCGCTTGCCCCGCAGGTCGTAGGTCCGCGTACGATCGTTCCACACGCCTTCGATCCGTCGCTGGGCATCACAAAGCGAGATGAACTTCTGCAGCAGCTCGGGATGAGTGTGCTGGATATCGTCGAGATAGAGCAGCACGTTGTTGCCCATTTCGAGCGCGAAGTTGATCTTGTTCACCTCCTGACGCGCGGTCAGGTTGGGCGCCTCGGTGGGATCGAGCGAATGCACGCTATGACCGAGCGCCGGGCCGTTGACCTTGACGAAGATCAAGCCGAGACGGTTGGCGACGTACTCCATCAGGGTCGTTTTGCCGTAGCCCGGTGGCGAGATCAGCAGCAGGAGACCCATCTGATCGGTGCGTTTGCCGTCGCCGAGCGCACCGAGCTGTTTCGCCAGGTTGTCGCCGATCAGCGGCAGATACACCTCGTTGATCAGGCGATTGCGCACGAAGGCGCTCATCACCCGCGGCTCGAATTCGCTCAGCCGGAGACGATCGCGTTCGTCCACCAAAAGCTGGTGACGACGCTGTTGGAAATCGCGATACGCCGGCACGCGACGCTGACCGAAGGTCGACAGCCGCGCCAGGAATTCGTCGAGCCGGAGCTGCATCGCGCGCTCTTGCACGCGGCCGTGTTGACCGAGCAAGCCGGTCACCTGGGCGCTACCGAGCGCCGCCGAGACTTCGCGTTCGAGCTGGTTGACCCCGGCGGTGAGCAAGAGCTCGATGGCGCCGTCACGGGCCGGAGCCAGCGCCTGGATGTCGTCGTCCTCGCTCTGCTCGAGATAGGCGTCGAGCCACGCCTGCGCCAGACGCCAGCGCTCGGTGAGCTGGTTTTCGAGCTCGCGGAGATCTTCTTCGAAGCCACGCCAGGCGTCTTTGCGCTCGAGATGACGACGAAAGCGATCGCGTAGCGTCTCGGCTTCGCTGGCGCTGACAAAACGCACCGGCGAACGGCTCAGCTCTTCGAAGAGATAGCGCCCGGCGAGATCGGCGTCGGCTTCGTCGAGCGGCAGCTCGTGCGCGGCGAAAAAGGCGATGATCGCTTCGCTCAGCTCGGCGGCGAAGGCGGCGATCTCGCCGCTGTGGGCGAAGGTTTCGCGCAGCCGACCGAGACTCTCGGCACGCCGCTGCCACACCACCCGGTCGACCGGCTCCTGGTAGAAGGCCCAGAAGAGCACCGCCGCGGCGCGTGGACGAGGCGCGAAACGCAGGCTGCCGGCGGTTTGATAGAGGGTGAAGAGCTTGGCGAGGATCGCCGCCGCGTCGTGATCGTGCAGACCACGTTCGTAGCCTTCGTCGTAGCGTTCGGCGGCGTAGCGTCGCACCACCGGCAAGAAACCATCTTCGTCGACCGACGCCTGCGCCAACATGTCGCGTGACACGCCGTCACGCCGCTCTTCGGCGGCCCGCAGCACCGAGTAGGCGAGGTATTCACCCCGGTAGACGGCGGGCGATTCCGACACCACGAATTGATCCCAGAACGGCCGGGTCTCCTGGAAATCGTCGTCGTCGACCGTCTCGTAAAAGTCGGTGCCAGTGAGGTGGTAGGTCATCGCCAGGTCGTCACCCTCGCCTCGGGGCACCAGGGTGAGCTCGAGCGGTCGCGTGTTGACGCTGAAGCGATGCCGACCGAGCTTGATGACCTCGCCACCCTCTTCGAAGATGTCGCGACGATCCCGCATGGCGCGCGCGGCGTCTTTTTGCGCGCTCGCCAAGCGCGAGTCGAGCTCATCGGCGCGTACCGAATCGCCGAGCTCACGGAGCTCGTCCACCGTGGCGCGTAGCTTGTGCACCATGGCGTCACCGGCGAAAAAGGCGTTGAGCTCGTCGTTGTCGGCGAAGGTGGCGGCGCGACGGCCGAGGCCCTCGAGTATCCGCCCGGCGGCCTTCATCAGGCGATCGGCGCGTCGTTGACGCGCGTCGAGCAGCGCCTGTTTGCGTGACGCGAAGGCTTCGTAGACCTCTTCGCGTTTGGTGGTCAGCTGTTCGAGATAGCTGTCGTCGAGATCGCTGAACCGACTCTCGAGCTCCTCGAGCTGGAGCATCAGCTTGGCGAGCTGATCGTCACAGGCCTCGGGATCGTCGGCCACCGCCATGGCACCGGCGACGCTTTGTCCGAAGAGACCGATCTCGGCGCCGAATTCGGCTTTGCCCTCGCGTGAGCGCAGCTCTTTGCGGCGCGCCTCGGCGACGGCGCGCGCCCGGTTGAGCACCGAGAGCACCTCGGCGATCGATTCGAGAATCTGGGTGCGCACGGTGGCGTCGTCAATGCTGAGATTGCCCACCACCTCGGTGAGCAGCTCGAGCCCCTGCGCGGTCTCGTCGAGCGCCTCGCGGATCGGCTGGAGATCGCGTACCGTTTCGACCGCCTCGGCGTCTTCGATGCGTTCCTCGATCCGAGCGCGATAGGGCGTCAGGGCGTCCTCACCGAGCAGAAAGCGCACGGTGTCTTGCGACAGCCGGTCGAACGCCTCCTCGAGCTCGGCTTCGAGACCACGGATCCGCTCGTGATCGGCGTAGCGCAGTTCGTGCAGACCGATCAGATGACCGCGTTGACGACGCAAGGTGGCAAGCGCCTCGACATAGGGCTCGACGCGATCCCAGAACTCCGGGCTGATGTCCGCCAGCGTCCGCCGCAGCTCGGTTTCGGCTTCGTCGAGCGCCGCGCGAGTCGTGCCGCGTAGCTCTTGGACCTTGGCGAATTCGCCGACGATCTGATCGGCCACCTCGCGCAGGCCGTCGAGCGGCGTGGCGAGATCGCCGATAGCGTCTTCGCCGAGCCAATAGTAGGCGTCGTTCATGCGACCGGCGGCGGCGATCAGATCCTCGTAGATCGCCTGGCTCGGCGTTTGATCGCTCACCATGCGATGCAGCGTCAGGGCATCGGAAACACCTCGCACCAGATCGGCGTTGCCCACTTTTTCGAGAAAGCTCGAGCCCTGGGGCGCGCGGGCGGCGTGCTCGTCGCTGACGAACGGGGTCTGCCAGATCTGCATCGGGTGGACCCGGGTCGCTTCCTCCGAGGCGCGGCTGACCACCATGGTGCCGTCGGCGAAGATCGAAAAGCCGTGGCATTGAATCGGGTTTTGCACCGCCTTGCGGATCATGTTGTATGGCAAGAGGATCGAGCGACCGGCGCGTCGAGCGTGAAAGACGTAGAGCACGTCCTCGCCATTGGGCGAGCGCACCACCCGTTTGAATTCCATGTCGGTGGTGTCGGTGTCGAAGCTCTTGGTTTCACCGCTGGCCAAATAGTAGCCACCGGGAAAGATGATGCCGTGATCCTCGGGGAGCTGCTGACACGACAGACCGATGTTGTCGATTCGGGTCACCGTCTTGGTGCGACGGTTGAACACCAAATAGCGATGCGTGGTCTCGTTGTAGGGCAGCACCCGGAGCAAAATCAGATTGCCGAGCTCGGCGTAGGCGATGTTGGCATCGTCGAGCGATTGATCGGCCTCGTCGACCAGCTCGCGATAAATGCCCTCGCCATCTTCGGTGTTGTCTTCGACCTTGACGGTGAGATCGCCCCCCACCGTCTCGACAAAGACCGTATCGAGCACGTTCACATGCGGATGACGACCGAGCACGAAGTCGGCCCGGCTGGTGTTCGTCCACTCGAAATCGAATTGCGGCGGGTAGATGTGATCCCGCTCGCCACGGTTGTCGACGTAGGTCGCCGTGCCGTCGGGCGCGAGCGCCCAGCGAAAGACCTTGACGTCACCGATGCCCGCTCCGGTCTGAAAGATCGCCAGGAGCTTCGGGCCGACCCGGCGCAACTGGAGCAGCCGGGTTTCCTTGTAGTACTTGAAGAGCTCGCGAAAATCGCGTTGAAAATCAGCGTTGGCGAGCGGATTGTCGGCATTCTCGGCGCTCACCAGCTCGAATTTGAGCCGTTCACCGTCACGATCGACACGATGCAAGGACAGCACGTCGTCGACCTTGGTCTCGCTCCGCAGACCGAGAAAGACCTGGTAGCCGAAGAGCAGCGCCCCGCCCACCTGTTCGATGTCGCGGGGCACACAGTTGTTTTCGGTGCGGATCCGCTCGTTGCCGATTACCGCCAGCTCGGTGCCACCGAAGATCTCGAGTCGCTGTTGGTTGAGGGCCTCGGCGCGTTCGAAGAGGGTCTGGGCATGACCGCGTAGCCGGTCGCGCAGAATCTCGTACGTACCGCGTTCGATGTCGTCCTGGCGTGGGGCGTCCGTGCTCATCACATCTCTCGTCTAGCGGGTTGCTCGTCTGGGCTCGTCTCGGTGATCGTCGTGGGCGGGGCGACCGGGGCCACGCGAGGTGGCCCCGGGTGAGGCGATCCGAAGGTCGCGGTCGGTCGGGGCTAGCGTTCGCCGCCCGAACCGAGCTCGAGACGATCGAGACCGAGCTCCTGGGCGGTGCGCAAGAGCCGCTCGACCTTGCCACGGTCCTTGCCGTCGACGGTCGACATCAGCTTGGCGAGCAGCGCGGTGACGGTGAGATCCCGCACCTCGGTGGCGCCACCGAGCACGCCCTTGAGATCGGCCACTAGATTGCCGTCGCCGTCGGTGTAATGACGGAGCAGCGCGCTCATCGTCTCGCTGTCGGCCACCGCGTCGACCTGCTTGCCGGTGGTGATGGCGCTCATCAGACGATCGAAGAACACGCTCTCGCCACCGACGATGTTGACGTTGGCGCTTTCCAGACCGGCCGACAACATACCCGCCTGGGCTTCGGCGATCTGGCGCTGGTTGTCGATCCGCGCCAGCTCGACCTCTTTGTCCATCTCGAGACGCAGACGGTATTCCTCGTGCTCGCGACTGGCTTCGTCGAGCGCCGCCATCGCTTTGGCCTTCTCGGTGAGACCGCTGGCTTCGCTGAGCAGCTTCTTCTCGAGCGCCAGCGCCTCGGCGAGCCCACGCTTTTCGAGCGCCTCGGCTTCGGCGAGCCCGCGCTTTTCGAGCGCCTCGGCTTCGGCGAGGCCGTGCTTTTCGAGCGCCTCGGCTTCGGCGAAGCCCTTTTCGCGTAGCACGGTGGCTTCGGCGAGGCCTTGTTTCTCCGCCGCGCTGGCGTCTTCGACTTTGACCCGCGCACGCGCCATGCCTTGTTTTTCCTCGGCGGCGGCGTCGGCTTCCTTGACCTGTGCTTCGGCCAAACCCGGAGCCGCGGCTTCGGCCTTGGTACCTTCAGCGAGACGGATCTTGGCTTTGGCGGTGATGTCGGCCGCTTCGAGATCGGCGTTGGCGAGGGTGATGCGTTCCTTGGCGGTGAACACAGCTGCTTTTTCCGCCGCCTCGGCCGCCTTGATGTCTTTCACCAGCTTTTCTTCGGCCTCGGCCTCGGCGGTGATGATGCTCGCTTCCTTGACCCGGCTGGCTTCCTCGACCATACGCAGACGCTTGATCGACTCTTCCTGCTCGGCGACCGTCTTCTCGACCGCGATCCGTTCGCGGATCACGTTGGCGATTTCGCGCTTTTCGACCTCGACCTCTTTTTCCTTGGCGATGGCTTGGAGCTCGGTTTCGCGTTCGCGGGCGATCTGTTCGAGCATGCGATCTTTCTCGACCCGCTCGGTTTCCACCGCCACGACCCGTTCGCGATTCTTCGCCGCGACGTCGACCTGACGCTTGAGGTTCTCTTCCTGAATCGCGATGTCTTCGTCTGTTTTGAGACGGGCCGACTCGGCCTTGAGACGCTCTTCCTGCTGAATCTTGTGCGTCTCGGCGAGCTCACGCGCCCGGACGCTCTCGATCTCGTTTTGCTGTTTCGCCTCGGCCTCGGCCTGTCGCCGCTCGAGCTCGAGGATCGCCTCACGCGCCTCGACGTCGGCCGCTTTGATCCGCTTTTCCTCGTTGCGCTTGTACTCGTTGGTCGAGATCGCTTCGACCGCGGTCAGCTCGGTGATCTTGCGGATACCCTGAGCGTCGAGGATGTTCTTGGGATCGAGCTGGTCGAGCGGGGTCTGCTCGAGATAGTCGATCGCCGCGTCCTCGAGCGAGTAGCCGTTCAGATCGGTGCCGATGACCTCGATGATCCAATCGCGGAAATCGTCTCGCTTGGTGTAGAGATCGACGAAATCGAGCCGCTTACCGACCGTCTTGAGCGCTTCGGAGAACTTCGCGTTGAAGAGCTCGTCGAGGGTCATCTGATCCGAGGCGCGGTCACAGCCGATCGCCTGCGCCACCTTCTTGACGTCTTCCTGGGTGCCGTTCACCTTGACGAAGAACGTGACCTTGATGTCGGCGCGAATGTTGTCGCGACAGATCAGGCCGTCGGTGCCACGCCGGTCGATCTCGATCGTCTTGACCGAGATGTCCATCACCTCGGCCTTGTGCAGGATCGGAATGACCACGCCACCGGTGAAGGTGACGTCGACCCTCTTCTGCTTGTTGATGATCAGGGCCTTACCCTGCGGAACCTTGCGATAAAAAGCGGCATATCCGACCACGACGCCGATCGCGATGAGCACGATGACGACGATGGTGAGAACACCGGCGATCAAAAGGCCGTCCATGTCTGACTCCAAAGAAAAAGGTTAGCGGGCTCGACCAGTCGCTGGGTCGAGCGCGGCGAGATCGGGGTCGAGAGGGGAAACGAGAAACACCTGGCGGCGGGCGTCATAGTCGAAGATCAACGCCTTGCTACCGCGACCGAGACCGTTGTCACTGTCGGGGCAACGCACCTGTACCAGTATCGGCGCGCCTTCCGGATTGGCCACCTCGGCCTGACCGAAGGCGGTGTCCACCCGACCGGTGGTGACGATGCAAACCTGTCCGACCAGATCGCGATGTCCAGGCGCGCTCTGAATGCGGAACACCGGCCGCAGCGGGCGGATCGACAACGAGGTGAGCGCGAGCGCCGCGCCGGTCGAGATCGCCGCCACCAGCAGGCTCAGCCAGCCGGCGGCGCCACCCATGAGGTCGCTCACCACATAGCTGAGAATCCAGCCGAAGAGCACCAGCAGACTGAGCGAGATGGTGAGTGGTACCCCCGACAGCCCGAGCATCTTGATCAGCCCGGCGAGACCGCCCGACGAGTCGCTGGCGTCGAGGTCGCCGGGATCGCCGGCTTCGACATCGAGGTCAGCATTGGCGACATCGCCAACGTCGCCGACTTCGAGATCCGGTACCTCCAGATCCGGGGCGTCGATGTCGATATCGAGATCGAACGCGCCGTCGAGCAAATCGAGGTCGACCGCGCCGAGCAGCACGGTGATCCAATAGACCACCACGAGGACCAAGAGGACCGTGAAAAAGATGGTCGGAACGCCAAATGCGATGGCTAGGAATTCGCTCATTCTCGCTCTCGTGGTAGCTGGTGACGACCGTCGGATCGTCGGGATGCGTCGGGTCGTCGGGTTCGAATGTCTACCTACCTACGCGTACCACCGCGAGCTTATTCGGCGACGCGCTCAATACCCCCAATCGGGCCACAGCACTTCGGTGCCGGTCACCTTGCCCAGCCCCTCGGCGTGCATCCGCGCCATCTCGATCAAACCCGGCACCAGAATCAAGCGACCGTCGTCGTCGACCGGAAAGAGGTTCTTCCAGGTTTCGAAGGTGCCGAGCTCGAGTCGCCGATCGGCGGCGCGCTCATGAAGACGCAGGAGCCGCGTGCGGAGCGCCACCGTGCCGCCAGCGGTGAAGTACTGTCCGGGCCGTAGCGTGTCGAGAATCCCGAGCAGCTCGGCCTCGGTCGTCGCCTGGCGGACCTGATCGTCGAGCTCGGGGCAGGCCTCTTTGGCCGCCGACACCAGGGCGTGGGGGCGCAGGTCGACAAAGCCATTGTTGGCGATCGTCCAATTGCGCGTCGCTTCGTAGCTTGCACCACACCGCTCGGCGAGCGCGCGCCAGGTGTCACCGAGCGCGCGACCGTCGGTGGGTGCCAGCTCGAGCGGTCCGACGAACGGACCGTGCAGCACCCGATCGCCCATTTTCGGATGGCGGTAGAGGATCGGAATGCCGAGCGAGGTGATGGTGCAGAGATGCCGACGCACGGCCCGCGCGAGAGCCTCGAGAAAGCTGATCTTGCCGTTGTCGTCGTCGGTGCCGAGAAAGATCGCCGCGTCGCGACCGGTGCGCAACGTACAGAGCGCCGCGAAGCCGTCGGCGAGCTCGGCGGCATCGAGCGCGGCGAGGTCGTCGAAGGTCGGCTTGCGCGTGTGACGCCACAAGAACGCATCGACATCCTCGGCGCCACGTTCGAGCGCCAGGGTGCCGAGCTGATCGATCACCGGCGCCAGCTCGCGGAGCCGCAAGAGGAGCATGAGCAGCCCGGTCTCGTGCAGACGCGCCTGATGGGTCGCCGAGCCGAGAGCCTGGAAGGCTTTGATCGAGAACGGTCCGAGATGGGCACGGATCAAGGTGCCGTGGTGCTCGAGCAGAGCGAGGGCGAAGCGGCAATTGTCGGTCTCGGCGTAGTAGCACAGCCGATCTTCGAACCAATCGCCGCGTCGCTCCGGTCCGAAGACGGCGCGTCGCACCATCACCAGCGCCAGCTCCTCGGCGATCGCCACCTGCATGACGTGGTAGAGCGCGACGCAATTCGCCACCGAGAAAAAGCCGTTTTCACCGGAGCGAATGGCCACGTCGAGCTCGATCTCGTGCCCACCACCGAAGTGGAGCGCGCTGTCGTGACGGGTGAGCGGCCGTTCGGGATCGATCATGTCGACCGTGTGCTTGCCGTCGTCGAGGGCGCAATCGGCGGCGCCGTAGAGCAGGATGTTCGGGCTTTTGAAATCGCCTGGGTCGACGGTCGAAGTGGTGAGCTCCTCGAGCGCGCGGCGCGCCGCCCGGTCGGCCGGCAGCGGCCGATTCTCCTCGACCGCGTCGATACCGATCGCGGCGGCGGTGATCATCACGTCGAAACCGAGATCGAGATAGATCTCGGTGAGCTGATCGGCGAAATGCTTCTTCTCGGCGAGCTGGCGACCCCGCGCGCTGTGCGCGAAACCAGCGACGATTTCGGCCTCGCCGCCATCCACCCGCACCATGCCACCGACGCCGGTGGTGTGAGCCATCAACACCCGTCGCGCGTGTCGCTGACGGATCGCGCCGAGCCCGCTCACGAAGGTATCGAGAAAGGCGCTCTTGACCCGCTGGCAGCCGGCCTGGTCGAGACCCTGAGCCTGGCTCAGTCGGTCGAGCTTGCCGAGGGTGTAGGCGGCGACGCTCGGCAACGGGATCGCCACCACCACCGCGTTGAGCAGGGGAGGGGTCGATAGTTGCTCGACGAAGTTGAGGAACGGGCGCGGTTGGGCGGCGAAGCGGGCCGCCATGGTGGCTTCGAAGTCGAAGCTCTCGGTGTCGTCACGCGCCTCGTCGACCCATGCTTCGAGATCGCTCGGCAGGCTGATCGCGAAGAGGTAGAGCCGAATGTCGATCCGATCACCGACCCGCACGCGGCGACCGTTGCGTTCCACCGTGGTTTGACGTCCGAAAGCCAAATCGAGCCGTTCCGCCAGGTGGTCGAGATCGCTTTCTTGGATGCCCGTCGCCCAAATCTCGGTGCGCATGGGCGTGGCGCGATAGCGCTCCGAGAGCAAGATGAGTCGACAAAGAGTGAGCACCACGGCGCCGCCGACCGCACCGGTGCCGCCGAAGACGACGATCCGCACGGGTTGGTCGTCACCACCGGGGAGAGGACGATGAGCGAGGATGTGCTCGAGGGATTCGAGCTCGTGATACCGGATCCGCATCAGGGAATAGTCCTAAACAAGACCCCGATCTTACCCCGGAACGGTGCCGAATCAGCGCAGTCCCGCCACCGCGCGGCTGGTCACCAGTCGATGTGGGGGTGGCAGGGGCTCGTTGGCACAGCACATATTCGCTGTTCCGAGCGCCTTGGTATGCGCTGCGATCGCCAGCTCGGCGGCGGCGCGCGTATCGAAGCTCGGTTCGAGCAGCCGCCGGGTCGCGGCGCGCAAATACCTGGCCACCGGCGTCTCGCGACGCAAGGGCTCGATGGCTCGTGTCAGGGCAACGGCGATCGTCGGGCGGACGTCGGTGCGACCGGTGAGCGACGAAAGATAGAGCTGATCGACCAGCGCCAAAGCTTCGTCGAGTGGCTGCACCGAAGCAGCCTCGGCGCTTGGCGCGCTTCTTCGAAACGCGGCCGTCGCTTGCTCCATCATTCGCGTCGCGGTCTTGGGATCGCCCAATCGGTAGTGGACGATCGCCAAGGCCCAGGCGACTCGGCTCTGGGCAAAAGGCGTCGGTGGGGTGAGCTCGGCGGCGCGACCGAGATGATGCACCGCCTCCTCGAGCCGGCCGATACGCGACCACTGCAGCGCGAGGGTGTGATGCCCCGCCACCCGAGCGGCATCCCACTCGTCGTGGTCGAGACGGTCGCAGGCGAGACCGATCAGCTCCGAGCCATGCTCTTCGTCTTCCAGCATCGCGAGGAAACGTCCGCGCTCGAGCAGCAGAAGATTCATCATGCGGCGATCATCGACCTCGATCGCCAGCGCGGAGGCCCGGTTCACCGCCGCGAGCGCGGCGCGTCGTTCGGTCTGATCACGCAACACCGAGGCGCAACGATAGAGCAGCCAGCAGGCGGTTCGGGTGAGTCGGTGACGCTCGGCGACCCGCATCGCGCGCAGCATCAAGAAAGCCGCTTCGCCGATGCGGTAGTGGAAGAGATGACACATCGCGAGGCCACCGAGCGCCCGGCATTGCAGCTCCAGACGTTGGCGAGGCTCGGTCGCGAGATTGGGAACCACGTGTGTTGCCAGGACCTCGAAGGCCGCCGCCGGACGTACCGGCTCGTTGAGTCGTTGCTGGTCGAGATAGGCGAGGTAGGGATCGACAAAGCTGACGTGACGCAGTGACCGCTTGTTCCGGAGCCGGCGACGATGCTCGCTGATCGACAGCGCCTCGAGCGCCTTTCTTTCGTCGTCCACGGCGCCGGGCAGCCACAGCGTCGGGGTCGTTGCGTCGATCCAGCTTCCGGCGGCGTCGGTATCGAGACGACGGGTCGCCGCGGCGATGGCGCGCAGGCTCCGATTCGGCTTGGTCGTTTCGTGGAGCTCGAGCGCCGCGATGGGATCGTCACCGATGCCCAGTGCGCGGGTGAAAAACGTCTCCGGGTCGATACCCAACGCCAGCGACGCTTCGCTGAGCCGCGTCACCGACAATGGCCAATCGCCATTCGCCAGCTTGCGCAAAAAGCCATCGCCGTGACCGAGCTCCCTTTCGATCGTGCCGATCGAACCGTAGTGCCGGTCGAGCTCACGACGGAGCGCGGCACGCAGTCGATTCTCGAATACGACGATCTCTCGTTCGAACACGGCGCCTCCCATTCAGGCGTCATCTCCCATTCAGGCGTCGATCGGCCACCCGGTACCCGATGCGTGACCCCTCGGAGGATATGACACCGACCCGCCATAAGGTTCACGAGCCGGGACGAACGGCATCCCTACCACGCCAGTTGTGTGGGCCGGCGTGGCGAGCGGTCCCCCAAGCCTCTCGTTTTCCCCCGTTCGTCCCGGAGCTTCGTTACCCCGCCGTGGCCCTCGCCGCGGCTTTTTTTTTCTTGGGCGCTCCGGGCTCGAGGGAACAGGCGGCGACACGGTCCACTTCTTCATCGGATTGCGCTTTCCAAGCAACGCCCCCATTCGTGATTTACGATCAACCCATCACACTTTGATCGAGGAGGATCCATGCCTGTATTCGACAGTCGGGCCACGTTTTTCGAGCGCCATCCCCGCGCCACCGCCTGGGCGGCCCTGGACCAGGCCACCAACGCGCAAAAGAAGCTCACCCCGGGCGCCATCACGATGCCCAAAGGTCAATACGTCGGCAAACGAGCAGTGGTGTTGGGCGCCGGGATCGCCGGGCTGGCGGCTGCCTACGAGCTCTTGGCGCAGGAAACCGGTATGGAGGTGACCGTGCTCGAGGCGCGCGACCGCACCGGTGGTCGCTGTCTCAGCTTGCGGACGGGTGACACCTTCACCGAAGACGTCGACAGTCAGCTCTTCGACTCCGAGCCCGGCGAGACCCAGGTCGTGCGTTTCGAGCGCCCGGTCGGCGATCAAGAGCCCTACCTCAACGCCGGGCCGGGTCGGATTCCGTCGGGTCACAAACGACTGCTGCGTTATCTCCAGCGGTTCGGAGTCGAGATCGAAATCTATGTGATGAACAGCGAGTCCAACCTGGTGCGGATGACCGAGGGACCGCTCAGCTCGGAGCCGCTCGTCTACCGGCGTCTGAACCACAACGTTCGTGGATGGCTGGCGCAGATGGTGTACGAGCAGGCCGAAGAGCTCCTCGGCTGCCCGGGTATCGAGATTCCGCGCGCCGCCGACGATTCCGAGCATGATCCGGTCGAGTTGCTCCGCGACCTGATGATTTCGTTCGGCGATCTGATTCCCTCGGGTGACGACAAAGGGAAATACGTCGCTCCCGATGGTGACGGTCGCCCCGACGGCACCCGAGCCGGTTTCGAAGTCCTGCCCGAGGTCGAACCCGGTTTGATCGCCGAGGCGATCGATTTCAAGACGCTCCTCGAGTCGGAATTCTGGAAGCGCACGAGCTTCGATCAACCGGTCGACTTCCTGTGGCAGCCGACCCTCTTTCAACCGGTCGGCGGCATGGACCGAGTGCAGCACGCCTTCGCCCAGCAGGTCGCGGCCCTCGGTGGCACGGTGCACCTGAACAGCCCGGTGAAATCCATCGACTGGGATTTCACGACGCGGGAATTCGTCATCGAGATCAGCCAGGTCGGCACCGAGGCCACCCGTGAGCTGCGCGCCGACTATTGCTTCAGCAACATCCCCATACCCTTTCTGAAACGCATCGTTTCCGAGGGTCTTCAGGAGCTTGGCAGCGG
>JBCDBH010000025.1:0-29616 GCA_039184055.1 Acidobacteriota bacterium | reverse complement strand
GGAGAACGAGACGCCTCGGCTCTATATCCCTGAAGCGGCGCTACGGGATGGCGCGGTGCTGGTGATCGAAGATGGCGTGGCAGTGTCGCGTACCGTGGAGACGGGCGTGGTGGACGGCACGCGGGTGGAGATCGTGGACGGCGTACGCGCCGGTGAGCAGGTGATTTTGGATTCGGCGATTGCGGAGGGAGCGCGGGTCCGCGCGAAGGGTTGACCAAGGAGGTCCTGAGATGAGCGATTCGTTGGTGTCGGTTCGAGACGTACACAAGGTGTACAAGCGTGGCAGTGAGCAGGTGGATGTGTTGGACGGTCTCGATCTGGAGGTACCGGCGGGGGATTTTGTCGCCCTGATGGGTCCCTCGGGCTCGGGCAAGACGACGCTGCTCAATTTGATCGGCGGCCTGGACAAGCCGACGTCAGGGTCGGTGGAGGTTTCGGGCACACGGGTCGACAAGACGTCGGGCGCCAAGCTGGCCGCCTGGCGGGCACGCAATATCGGCTTTGTTTTCCAGTTCTATAACCTGCTGCCGGTGCTCACCGCGGAACGCAATGTCGAGCTGCCGCTTTTGCTGACCGGGCTGTCGAAAAAGGAGCGGATGAAGCGAGTCGAGATCGCGCTCGATGTCGTCGGGCTGTCGGATCGACGCAAGCACTATCCGCGTCAGCTTTCGGGTGGTCAGGAGCAGCGGGTCGGTATAGCGCGGGCGATCGTCTCGGATCCGACGCTGATTCTGGGTGACGAGCCGACCGGTGATCTCGATCGCGCGTCGGGTGACGAGATTCTCAATCTCTTGCAGACCCTCAACGAGGATCATGGCAAGACGATCATCATGGTGACGCACGATCCGCTCGCCGCCAAACGCGCCAAACGCACCGTGCATCTCGACAAGGGCGCGCTGGTGAACGAGACGGTCGCGGGGGCGGTGGCATGAGGTTCATCCACCTCATCTGGCGCAATTTGATGCGCAAGCCGTTTCGCACCATCTTGACGGTGGGCTCGGTCTTTGTCGCCTTTTTGCTCTACGGCGTGTTGATGATGGTGCAGGCCGGCTTCGGGGTCGGCGTCGACCTGGCCGGGGTCGATCGACTGATCACCAAGCACAAGGTGTCGTTGATTCAAACCTTGCCCTATAGCTACGCGGCGCGCATCGACAATGTCGACGGGGTGGCGGGGGTGACCCACGGCAATTGGTTCAACGGCATTTACCAGGACCCGAAGAATTTCTTCGCCAATATCGCGGTCGATCCAGAGAGCTGGTTGGCGATCCATCCCGAGATCGTGCTCACCGACAAGGAGCGCGAGGCGTGGTTGGCGAATCGTCAGGGCGCTATCGTCGGTCGGCAGCTCGCCGAACGATTCGAATGGGAGGTCGGCGATCGGATTCCGCTCGATAGCCCGATTTACCAGCTCGACGAGGGTTGGGAATTCGTGATCGAGGGGATTTACGAGGCCGGTGACGAGACCTACGACGAGACGCAGTTCTTCTTCCACTGGAAGTACGTCGACGAGACACCGGGCTGGTGGCAGGGAGAGATCGGCTGGTACGTGGTGCAGATTTCGAATCCCGACAACGCGCCCGAGGTGGCGTCGCGGATCGACCAGGCCTTCGCCAACTCGTCGGCCGAGACCGAGACGTCGACCGAGAAGGCCTTCGTTCAGGCGTTCGCCAATCAATACGGCAACATCAAGGCGATCGTCACCAGCATCTTGGGCGTGGTGTTCTTCACCCTGCTCTTGGTGGCGGGCAATACGGTGGCGCAGTCGGTACGCGAGCGCATCAACGAGCTGGCGGTGCTCAAGACCTTGGGTTTCACCGACGGCCGGGTGATGCGGCTGGTGCTCGCCGAGTCGATGGTGATCGCGCTCGTCGGCGGGCTTGCCGGTTTGGGGATCATCGCGCTGGTGGCGCGAGGTGAGATCGACCTGCAGTTCTTGCCGGTGCTTTTCATGCCGTCGTGGGCGATGGCGTTGGGGGCCGTGTTGATCGTCGTGCTCGGCTTGGTGGCCGGGGCGTTTCCGGCGTGGCAGGCGTCACGTCTCAAGATCATCGACGCGCTCGGACGGAGGGCTTGATCGTGCGGACGCTCAGACAGATCGTCGCGGTATCGATTTTCAACCTTCGCAACCTGCCGGCGCGGCTCGACTCGTCGACCGTCGCGGTGGTCGGTATCGCCGGCGTGGTGCTGGTGTTCATCGCGGTTCTCTCGATCGCGGTGGGTTTGCAGAAGACCCTCGGCTCGACCGGTGACGAGGCCACCGTGGTGGTGCTCCGTGATGGCTCGGATTCCGAGCTGACCAGTGGCCTGGGGCTCGATGAGACGCGGATCATCGCCGATACCGCCGGCCTGGCGCGTAACGAAGACGGTGCGTTGTCGTCGGCCGAGCTTTTCGTGATCGTCGACGTACCCAAACGCGGTACCGATACCGAGGCCAACGTGCCGCTCCGTGGGGTCAGCGAGCAGGCGGTCGAGGTGCGCCAAAACCTCGAGATCGTCGACGGACGGATGTTCAATCCGGGTACCTTCGAGATCATCGCCGGCGTGGCGGCGAGCGAGTCGTTCGAAGGCGTCGACGTCGGCGCGGTGCATCGGTGGGGCAAGAACGAATGGACCATCGTCGGTCTGTTCACCACCGAAGGATCGCTCGACGAAGCCGAGCTGTGGACCGACGCCAAAGTGCTCGGGCCGGCCTACCGACGGGGCAATTCGTTCCAGTCGGTGCGCGCGCGGCTCGACGATCCGGCGTCGTTCGATGGCTTCAAGCAGGCGCTTCAGGACGATCCCAGGCTCGAAGTGAAGGTCGAGCGGTCGGGTGAGTTCTACGCTTCGCAGGGCCAGGCCACGGCGGGCTTTGTCAGCACGTTGGGGTTGGTCCTGGCGGTGTTGATGGGCTTCGGCGCGGTCTTTGGCGCGCTCAATACCATGTACACGGCCGTGTCGGCGCGAGCGCGCGAGATCGCCACGCTACGGGCGCTGGGCTTTCGTCAGGTGCCGGTGGTGGTGTCGGTCTTGGTGGAGGCGCTGGCGTTGGCGTTGGTCGGTGGGGTGATCGGCGCCGTGCTGGCGTTTTTCCTCTTCAACGGCTACCGTGCCTCGACGCTCAACTTTCAGACCTTCTCCCAGGTGGCCTTTGCCTTCGCGGTGACGCCGCCGCTGATGATCAGCGGTGTGGTCTACGCCTTGGTGATGGGTTTCGTGGGTGGCCTCTTGCCAGCGGTTCGCGCGGCGCGTCTGCCGGTGGCGACGGCGTTGAGGGAGCTCTGAGCCCGGTTTTCCCAATTCC
Organism: Acidobacteriota bacterium; assembly: GCA_039184055.1. Classification (GTDB taxonomy): domain Bacteria; phylum Acidobacteriota; class Thermoanaerobaculia; order Multivoradales; family J023; genus JBCDBH01. The sequence goes on along the minus strand of JBCDBH010000025.1, from coordinate 26,333 downwards.
AACGAGAACGACAAAAGGCCGCCGAAAGGCGGCCTTTTTGCTGTCCAAAATTTTAAAACCCGCTGCTCGTAAGCAACGGGTGGAGTAGGAACAAGGGGCCGGCCGGATCGCAAGTTGAAGAGGGGATGAGATCCGGCCGGGGATACGGAAGAGGTGCAGACCAAATAGTGCACCAGTCCTAGTGCTTCTGTCAAGGGGTTAATCGGCCAAATCGTTCTCGACGTCGAAGCGCAAGCGGGTCGTGGAGCCCGAACCGTCGCTAGGCTTCGCTTCGAAGGTGTGCACGCCCGTGCGCAGCAGGGACGACGGCACGCTGATCGTCAGGGTGTCGAGACTGTCGGGGACTAGATCCTCACCCCGCCAGAGAACCGTGTCGTCTTGGCGCAGGACCACACCATAGCGTGACGCGACCGGGAGCGCGACCTCGAGCAGAAAAACGACGGATCCGCTATCGCCGAGCGTCAGACGCTGACTCGGTTGGTTAGCGGCGCTTCGTTCCGGAGCCAGGGTGAGCACGGGCACGTTGACGCTCGGCGTGGCGATTTGCTGTTCGAGTCGTTGGTTTTCGCTACGGAGAGCGGCCAGTTGCTGGTCGATTTCGGTGTCGCGACGATCGGCGTCGGTGGATCGACGAGCTTCGGCATCATCGGCGCGGCGCTCGGCTTCTTCGGCACGCTGATCGGCGGCCGCCACCTGATCACGTGCCACGTCGAGCTCACGATCGACGTTCTGTAGGTCCCTGACCAGGACGACGCTGGGAATCAACAACATGACGGCGAGCGCCACCATCCCGGCGAGCTGGGCGAAGCGACGTCGGCGGATCGTCGCCGCCGCGGCGGCGGTGGCCACCATTTCTTGGGTCGCGGCGGTCTTGATCCCGCGTGCAAAGGCCTCGGCGGTTTCGAGCCCGTCGAGCAGCGCGGGCTCGGCGAGCAATCGAACTTCGAAACGTTCACTCGATTCGGAATCGAGCTCGCCACGCAGGTAGCGGTCGATCACCTCGTGGTCGTCGGGGGTGAGCGGTGATGCAGACTCAGACATGATCCAGATCCCTCGTTCCAATCTCTCTCGACATAGAACTGTCGCCAGGTGCCGATCGATCCCATTTGGATTGCCACAGGGTCTTGAATCGTTGCCGCGCGCGAAAGAGCACCCGGTTGAAGTGGACGCGATCGAGGGCGAGATCGGAGCAGATCGCGTCTTTGTCTTCTTCGGCGAGGTAATAGCGATAAAGAAGCTGTCGATCGCGTTCGGTGCCGAGCTCGGCGATCACCTGACGCACGACCTGAGCTTCTTCGGTGCGCAGCGTCGAGTGGAGCGGACCGGCGCGATGATCGGTCGCCGTGTCGATCGTATCGGTATCGGCATCGGTGCGGCGACGCAGGGTTTTGCGACGCGCGTTGCGGAGAAGATTGCGTGCCGTGGCGTGGAGAAAGCCGGCGAGACGGCTCGGATCGCCCAAGCCGTCTTCACGAATCCGCTCCAGGACGACGCCAAAGGTGTCCTGGAGCAAATCTTCGGCGAGCTCGGTATCGCCACCCGTCCAGCGTCTGAGCAGGTAGAGCAAGCCACGCTGGTAGCGGGTGAAGATCTCGGCCGCCGCTTGATCGTCGCCGGCTCGAGCTCGATCGACGAGCTCGGTGGCTATACCGGCTTCGTCGTGGTGATCGGTCGCGGTCATTACCGGCGAGCATACCTCTACCGGTCGTGTGATCGCGACGGCCGCGGGTGGCGACACCGACGCGTCAATCCGAGCCGGATCCGCCAGACCCTTCGGCGCCCCAGACGCCGGCGTCGTCGGGATCACCGGTCCACATGCCGACGAAGAGCGCTCGTTTCTTCACGATCTCGATTTCGACATTGCCGGCCGGAGCAAAGAAATAGAGATGGCGATCGGGGACACCAGGGGTTTGGATCGTGGTGGTGAGCAGCTCGCCGACCGAGTCGAGACAACGACCGCCTTGGAGCTGGAAAGGGCCATTGCCGTCTTTGTCGAGCGCGATGATCTTGCCGGGGGCCTCTTCGCGGATCTCGAAATGGGGAGCGAGCGGGAAGACGTGTTCGGGGCTACGACGAGCTTCGAGGTTGATGCGCCAAAAACCGAGGGCGGGTTCGTGTGCCATGGTGGTTCTCCTCGTGGGTGTTGGGGGATCGCTCCGGGCTGGGAACCGGATGCTTTCCGATTGACTGTCGTCGACAAAGCTCTTGTCTCACCGCCAATCGCCCTGCAGCACGAAGGCTCCCCAAAAATAGGGATGACGCCAGCGTCGCTGGGCGCGGATCTGGCGTTGTGCGTCACGGAGCGCGGTGGCGGCACTCGCCCCCTCGCGGACCCGGCGGTAGAAATGCTCCATGAGCGCGGCGGTGGCGCGTTCGGGGACCCGCCACAGGCTGGCGACGACGCGGGGCGTGCCGGCGTAGAGAAATCCTCGGGTGAGACCGATGAGACCTTCGCCACGGACTTCGTCGCCGAGTGCGGTCTGACAACCCGAGAGAACCACCAGGTCGGCAGCTAGATCGAGGCCGTAGATGTCCTGGATGCGCAGAGCGCCTTCGCGTGCCTCGCCGTCGGGGGTGAACCGCGACAGGACGATCGCCGACAGCTCGGGGGCGCGGGCGTCGAAGAGACCATGGGTGGCGAGATGGAGAATTTGCGCATGCCGCGCGTGACCATCGAGCAGGGCATCGCGATGAGCGTCGAAGTCGAGTTGGAGCACGACGTCACCGTCGGGGGCGAGCGAGGCGATCGCTTCGGCCTCGACTCGGGTGGCGGGCAGTCGCTCGAGCTCGGTCATGCGATCGATGCTTCGTTCGCTCGCCACCGTCGTGGCTTCGTCGGTTGCTCGTAGACGTGGATCGTCGGATTGAAAAACCGGGTCGGCGAAGACGCTCACCCAATGACTCGGCGTGCGCGCTCGGCCTTCACGGAGCAGGGCGAGCGCCGAAGCCGAGGGCAAGGTGACGAGCTCGTGACGCTCGATCCAAGGGTAACCGTCATCGTCGACCAGCGCGCCGAATGGCAGGTAGTGCAGCGGTCCGTCGGCGACGATGGCGATCCGTTCGGTGGCGGGAGGCTCGGGGAGGAAGGCGCTTGCCGCGATGCGACCGTTCGAGCCGGGTGAAGCGAGTTGTTCCCAGGCGGTACGCGCGGCGGCGGCGAGACGGTCGGCGGGAGGCAGGAAGTCGGTGCGAAAGCTGTCGTGCGTGAGCGTGAAGAGGGCGCTGCGGGTGGAACCGAGCACAAAGGCGACCAGCGTGGTTTCGGGGTCGAGCAGCGCTTGCACGCCGCTGGCGTCGAGCAGGGTGGGGTGGGCCCGCGCGGCGCGTGCCGGATCGGTGCGATCGATCTCACCGTCGAGTGCTTCGAGCGTGCTTCGAGCGTCGTTGAGCGCGCGTGTGGCGGCCTGACGGTCGTCGTCGCTTGCGGTGTCGTCGGTCATGGTGGTCAGCCGTTGTTCGGCTGCGGTGTGGAGCGCGCGGAGCGCGTCGCGACGTCGGAAGGCGAGCCCGGGATCGAGATCGAGCGCACCGGCGGTCTGCAAGAGCTCGACCAGGGTGCGTGCCCGCGAGCGTTCGCTCACCGCGAAAGCTTGGCGGTCGAAGCCTGCCGTCGGACTGCGTTCGTGGCGGGTCAAGAGCACGTCGACGTAGAGCTCGTAGACCTTGTCGACCGTGGCGGTGAACGCCGAGCGGAGATCGGGGCTACCGAGATCGAGACGCTGGGATTCGAGCACCTCGAGACACGCTTCGAGATCGTCGGTGGCGCGGTCGAGCGCGTCGCGTCGGGTCGTGGCGCGGGCTCGCAGGTACAGCGTGTCGACCAATCCGGCGTCGTGATCGAGCTTGGTGGCGAGAGCGATGGCACGATCGAAGACGGTGTCGGCGTCGACGTGACGACCGAGACGGTCGAGGGTGTCGCCGAGCTGGGCGTTCACCAAGACTTCGTAGCGGGCATTGCCGCTTTCCCGCACCGATTCGAGGGCGATGTCGAGCGCGAGCCGGGCGGCGTCGGCATCGTCACGTTCGAGATGCGTGCGAGCGAGCTGGTAGTGCACGATCCCGACTCGATAGGTGTCGCCACGTGCTTCGTCGAGCGCCAGGGCTTCGCGGAGCTCGGACTCGGCGGTGTCGAAGTCGCGGCGTTGCCTTGCACCGATGGCCAGGCTGACGCGCGTCGCGGCCTCGCCTCGCCGGTCGCCGGTCGCTTGACGCAGGGGGAGGGCGTCGCGGTGGTAGGCGGTGGCGCGTTCGACGTCGCCCAGGTCGAGGTAGATATCACCCAGGGCATTGAGAATACGTGCTTCGAGCCGGCGATTGTCGGACTCGCGTACGCGTTCGAGGGCGTCGACCTGATGACGGATGGCGTCTTGGTATTCGCGAAAACGATAGTGCAGGGTGCCGAGATTGTTGAGCACGTGAGTGGTGAGCCAGGGGTGCTGGTAGCGCTCGAGCAGGCTCAGCGCCTGCTGGTAGCGCTCGAGGGCCTGGTCGCGCCGGGCCAGCATGTCGAGGGCCGCGGCGCTGTTGACCGACACCCGTGCTTCGAGGTCGACCGCGTCGATGTGTCGTGCTTCGGTGATGACCTCGTCGTAGCACGTCAAGGCGTCGTCGAGCTCGGAGCGTGAGTGATGGATCAAACAGAGATTGTTGCGCGCCGTGGCGGCGCGTCGGGCGTCGCCGAGCTCTTCGTAGCGCTCACGGGCGGTGGTGAAGTCGACCCGTGCGGCGTCGATCTCGCCCATCTTCCAACGCGCTAAGCCGGCGTTGTTCCAGGTGTTGGCGGCCCAGTCGTCGCGACCGATCGATAGGAGGTCGGCGCGGAGCGATTCGTGTGCGGCGATCGCTTCAGGATTGTCGTCGAGCAGACGGAGCAGCACGGCGGCGGCGTAGCGGGTCGCCACCGTGCGTTCGGTCACGCCGGACGCCGACCAGGCTTGGCTCGCCTTCTGATAGTGCTCGAGCGCGGTACGACGGTCGCCCGCGGCGTAGGCGCGGGCCGCATCGGTATCCTCGAAGGCCGCCGTGTGGTGACGGGCATCGAGGGGCTCGATCTCGATCTCGTATCGACCCCCCGCGCCCCAGCCGGCGTGCGCCCGGGCTTCGAGCCGCCAGACACCCGGCTGCTCGACACGGAGGGCGTAGCGTTCGGCGCCCTGCTCGTCGATCGGGCTATCGATTGTGCCGTGGGAGGCATCAGCCGGATCGACGATCTCGACCTCGACATCTACGCCCTGCTGGGTGATCCGCACCATCCACTCGCCGGCATCGAGATCGAGCACGTGCTGGGCGACGGAACCCGGTTCAAGCGTGCCTTGTATGGGAATGCCGGGTTCGACCGTCACGAGCATCGCGAAGAGAAGCGCGAAGACCAATGAGCCACTCCTTGGGTGCGAGAACGTTGAACTGTCGGACGATTTCTCCAGCCTAGCAGAACCAGAAGTAGCAGCATGACAACCGTCACATCGATGTGGTGACAGCCGCGTCTGGGGCGATCGCGGTGATTTCGCGATGATCACAGTCGACGGATCGAAAGGCCGGCGCGGAAGTCGAGTCCAGGGTCCGCGAAGGGAGGCAGACATGAACGACACATTGCGTGCGACGGCGCCGGTAGCGGTTTTGCACGGGGCCGAGAAACGATATAGCGATGTCACCGCGCTTGCGGGCATCGACTTGGCGGTGCGACCGGGCGAGGTCGTCGCGCTTTTGGGACCGAATGGCGCCGGCAAAACCACCGCCGTGTCGCTCCTCCTCGGTTTGCTACGCCCGAGCGCGGGGCGTGCTGAGCTGTTTGGTCGCGATCCGCAAAGCCGTCTGGCGCGGCAACGCACCGGTGCCATGCTGCAGATCGCCAGCGTTCCCGAGACCCTCACCGTGCGTGAGCACCTCACCCTGATCTCGAGCTACTACCCGCGACCGCGACCGATCGCCGAGACTCTGGAGCTTGCCGGGTTGAACGGTCTCGAAAAGCGGCTGTACGGCAAGCTCTCCGGTGGGCAGAAACGACGTCTGCTCTTCGCACTGGCGATTTGTGGTCGCCCCGAGGTGCTCTTTCTCGACGAGCCGAGCGTGGGTTTGGATGTCGAGGCGCGCCGCAAGATGTGGGCGTCGGTCGAAGCGATGGCCGATGACGGCTGCACGGTGTTCTTGACCACGCATCACCTCGAAGAAGCCGATGTCCTGGCGAGTCGCGTGGTGGTCTTGCACCGCGGGCACATCGTCGCCGAGGGCAGCTCGGACGAGGTCAAATCACTCGTAGGAAGCAAGCGCGTGCGTTGTCTGACCCGCTGCGAGCCGGCCGACGTGCGTACATGGCCGGGTGTCGTCGACGTCGTGGTCGACGCTGGACATCTGGTCATCACATGTGAATCGTCTGAAGACGTCACCCGTCGGCTGCTCGCCGCCGATCCTGGTCTGTCGGGTCTGGAAGTGAGCGCCGCCGGTCTCGAAGAAGCCATGCTTCAACTCACCAACGACGACAACCTGGAGGAAGCGGCATGAGCGCGACAACCACTTGGGGAGAGCTGGACCCGACCCCGCCTTCGTTTTGGCGCATCTTGCGGCTCGAGACCTGGACCGAGCTGGTGAAATTGTGGCGGTTGCCGATGTACACCCTGCCGACGCTCACCTTTCCGCTGATGTTCTACATCATCTTCGGCGTGGTGATTTCGCCGCCCACCGGGGGCTCGGTCACCATGGCGACCTACTTGATCGCCACCTACGGTGTCTTCGGAGTGATGGGTGCATCGCTCTTCGGTTTGGGGGTCGGTCTCGCCACTGAACGTGGCCAGGGTTGGATGGTGTTCAAACGCGCCACGCCGATGCCGCCGATGGTGCACATCTTGGCGCGGAGCCTGGTGGCGATGCTCTTCGGCGCCATCGTGGTCGCCGAGCTTTTCATTGTCGGGATGTTGTTTGGCGGCGTCGAGATGTCGGCGGCGACCATCGTGTCGCTGTCGGCGATCCTGATCGTCAGCAGTCTGCCGTTTACCGCGATCGGTCTCGCCCTGGGCTATCTCTGCAAACCGAACTCGGCGCCGGCGGTGATCAATATGCTCTACCTGCCCTTGTCGGTGGCCTCGGGGCTGTGGATCCCGATCCAGGTGTTCCCTGAGTGGCTGCAATCGGTAGCGACTTTTCTCCCGCCGTTCCATGCCGCGCAGCTGGCGCTCGATCGGGTCGGTGTCGAGCCGCTGGTCGATCCGCTCGTCTCGGTGGCCGTGCTGGTCGTCACCACCGTGGCCTTCGTCGGCATCACGATCGTCGCCTACCGTCGCGACGACGGCGCCACCTGGGGGTAAGCTACGACCATGCGAGTCTTTCCACGCGACCCCGATCTCGGTTGGACACCGTGGGCGTGGCTGGTCTACCTGGGAATTTTTCTTCTCCCGGTCTTCTTCACCAGCTTGTCGACGACAGTGTGGGTGCTCATGGGCCTCACCGTCGTCGTCTTCCTGGCGCTCTACATCGGGGGCTATTGGCTCCAACACCTGAACCGCTGGCGCGCCGTCTACGCCGTCGCCGCCGCGCTGGTCGTCCTGGCGCTGGTGTGGGCGCCGTACAACACCGGCGCCAACGTCTTCATGGTCTACGCCGGTGCCTTTCTCGGTTGCTACCCGAAAGCCCGCCGCGCCCTTTTATCGATCTTCGGGCTGGTCGGCATCGTTGCTCTGGCCTACCTCGCGCTCGACCTCAGCCTCTTCTTCGCCCTACCGGCGTTGATCTTCACCGTCCTCATCGGTGGCTTGAACATCCACTTCTCCGAAGTCGGACGCAAGAACGAAGCGCTGCGGAAAAGCCGAGCCGAAGTCGAACGACTCGCCCAGGTCGCCGAAAGAGAGCGCATCGCCCGTGATCTCCACGACCTCCTCGGTCACACCCTGTCGCTGATCACCCTCAAAAGCGAGCTCGCCGCCAAACTCGCCGAGCGCGATACCCGGCGCGCCGCGCAAGAGATTCGCGACGTCGAAGCCATCGCGCGCAAGGCCCTCGCCGAAGTCCGTGCCGCGGTCACCGGCTATCGCGCCGGTGGCCTGACCGAAGAAATCGACAACGCTCGCCAGGCGCTCGACGCCGCCGGCGTCCTGCTCGAAGCCGACATCGACGACCTCAACATCAGCCCACGAGACGACGGCATCCTCGCGCTCATCCTTCGCGAAGCCGTCACCAACGTTGTACGTCATGCCAGAGCGCATGCCTGTGAGATTTGCTTGAGTCGCAGCGGCGACCACGTCCAGCTGCTCGTCGCCGATGACGGCATCGGTAGCGATGCGCCCGAAGGCGCCGGACTGCGGGGCATGCGTGAGCGTGTCGAAGCCATCGGCGGACGGATGGATCTCACCACTGCGCCGAGCCAGGGCACAAAGATCCTAGTCAGCGTCGAACGCCCCGAAGCCGTCGTAGCCGAGCTTGCGACCGACACCGAGTCCGTGCTCGGGGAAACCACGCCAGTCGTCGGCCGTCCGATCACCGCTTGATTCGATAAGCTGGCGCGATGATTCGCGTCCTCCTGGTCGAAGACCAGGCCATGGTGCTCGGTGCCCTCGCCGCCCTGCTCGAGCTCGAACACGACATCGAAGTCGTCGGTCGCGCCACCGGCGCCGCCGACGCGCTCACCACCTTAGAGCGCGAAGACGTCGACGTCCTGCTCACCGACATCGAAATGCCCGGCATGACCGGGCTCGAGCTCGCCGCCGAAGTCAAAAGCCGTGGTCCCAAACCACGCGTCATCATCCTCACCACCTTCGCGCGGAGCGGCTACCTCCGCCGCGCCCTCGACGCCGGTGCCCTCGGCTACCTCCTCAAAGACGCCCCCGCCGACCAACTCGCCGACGCCGTCCGTCGCGTCCACATGGGCCTACGCGTCATCGACCCCGAGCTTGCCGTCACCGCCTGGAGCGAGCCCGATCCCTTAACCGACCGCGAAAGACAAGTCCTCCGCGCCGCCGCCGAAGGCAAAAGCACCCATCAAATCGCCGAAGGCCTCCACCTCTCCGACGGCACCGTACGCAACTACCTGTCCGAAGCCATTCAAAAACTCGAGGCTGGAAACCGAGTCGAAGCGGCAAGGATCGCAAGAGAAAAGGGCTGGCTCTAGCCCAATTGGCCTTGTTCCTGTTCCTGTTCCTGTTCCTGTTCCTGTTCTTGTTCCTGTTCCTGTTCCTTGTACGCAGACAGACTGCCAAAGCTAAAGAGACGGGGCTCGCTTTCACGCGCACAGCTGGCGAGCAGGGACGGCAACTGGTCGGTACGTGGCACGAACGATCAAAGTCGAAAGAGTGAACTCGAGAGGCGATGAAGCTACAGCTAACAAGACCGGTCTGTAGCCCCACGGCTTTCGAAGGAGCCCTAACGTAATCGAAGGTTGATTTCGTAAGTCCATCCGCGCAGCGGACCGTCTTTCGCGTGCCAGCGAGCACGTGAACGCGAACCCGTCTCAATCGCCGAATCGAAGCCGATCCAGCCTCAGTAACCTCTGAATCCGCTCCGGCACAGGCGCCACGATTGCCAGTGAAGCTTGACTCCCAGGATGCGTCAGCTCCATCCGCTCAGCATGAAGCGCATGAAACTCGAGCGCCCGACAGACCTCCGCCACGGCCGGATCAGCAAGCCGACGCCACCCATCATCACCCCCATACAACCCATCCCCCACAATCGGCCAACCCCTAGCGTTCAGATGCACCCGAATCTGATGCGTACGTCCGGTAATGATCCGACACCGCAGCAACGACAAACTTCGATCCTCGGCAGCGGCGACGAGCTGCCACAGCGTCAGGCTGTTCTTGCCATCCGGGCCGATCCGCATCTTGAGCGGCACCTCCGGGTCGCGCTCGATCGGCAGATCGATTCGCCCCGACGTGACGTCGGGCACGCCATGGACGAGCGCGAGGTATTCCTTGCGGATCTGCCGACGGCGCAGCTGACGGGCCCAGCTCTTGAACATCTCGCGACTCTTGCCAGCGAGCAGCACCCCGCTGGTGCCACGGTCGAGCCGATGGAGCAGCGAGGGGCGGATGCCCTGATCGCGACAATGCCAGAGCAGACCGTTGACGATCGTCTGATCTTTATGACCCCAAGTGGGGTGGACGACGATGCCGGCCGGTTTGTCGAGGGCGATCAGGTGCTCGTCTTCATGGAGGATGTCGAGCGGTACCGGTTGCGGCAGGACTTCGGGCTTGTCGAGAACGAGAGTCGGTACAGCGACGGCGAGGAGGTCGCGGTTCTCGACCCGGTGTGCGCTGCGTTCACGCACCTCGCCATTGATCCGCACCCGTCCGTCACGGATCCAGCCTTGAATCCGCGCGCGCGACAGATCGGGGAGGTCGGCGAGGCGACGGACGAGGACGCGGTCGAGACGGACGCGGTCGTCACCGCGATCGGCGCGGATCTCGCGGATGTGGGCGGGGATGCGTTGCGGGACGAAGTCCATGAGTGAACGAGCTCACAATGAGTTGACGACGGGGATTCTGGCACGGATCTCGCTTCTTATCGTTGACGTCGCGTGTGCTCGTGCCGTTTTGACGCCGGGATTTCGGTGGCGATGATAGGCTGCTCGCCTCCCGCCCGGAGGCCGACGGGGAAGGTTTCCCGCTCGGCCGCGCTCGACCGATTCAGCCACTCAGGACGTTCATGATCGAGAGCCTTTTCAGTATCGGTGACTTCGAGATCAGCCCGTTCGGACCCGCGCTGGTGGCGGCGTTTTTTGCCGCCTTCTGGCAGTTTTCACGGGGTCTACGGCAGCTCGGCGTGGGTGATGAGGAGGATGCGAGCGAGGTGCTTTTTGCCGCTGGGATCTTTGGCATCCTCGGTGCAAAGGTGTACTACGCGACGCTCATGGTGTTTCGTGAAGAGACGCTCTCCGTGTTCTTGCCGAATCTACTCTCGCGTTCCGGGCTGGTCTGGTACGGCGGCATGATCGCCGGCACGCTGGCGGCGCTTCTTGTGATCTGGCGTCGCAAGATGCCGCGATGGCGGACGCTGGACGCGGCGGCGGCGGGTTTGGCTCTCGGTTACGGTGTCGGGCGGCTCGGTTGCTTTCTGGTCGGTGACGACTATGGCAAACCGACCGATCTGCCGTGGGGCGTGGTGTTCAAACATGGCTTGCCCCCGACCAACGCGACGTTTTTGCGGAGTACGTGGGATGTCGACCTTCCCGCCGGTCTTGCGCCCAACGCTTGGGTGGCCGTGCACCCGACACAGCTCTACGAAACCGGGCTGGCGCTGATCATCTGGGGGATCGGCCTGTGGCTGCTGTCGCGATCGAACACTCCAGGCGTGCCGGGTTTGATCGTGTTCGCGCTGCTCGCGATCGAGCGTTTCAGCATCGAGTTCCTGCGTCTCAAGGACGATCGTTTTTTCGTCGGTGACACCTTGACCATGGCACAGATGATCAGTTTGACCCTGCTCGTGTTGTTGATCGGCTTGTTGCTCAGTCGACGACGCGGGCGTCCAGCGGAGGCCATGTGATGACGCGATCGACCCCACCACGGGTGCTGACCATCGCCGGTTCGGATTCCGGGGGTGGTGCGGGGATTCAGGCCGATCTCAAGACGTTCGATGCGCATGGCGTCTATGGGATGTCGGTGATCACCGCTTTGACGGCGCAGAATACTCGTGAGGTTCGCGCGGTTCACGCCGTGCCGCCGGCGATGGTGGCGGCGCAGATCGACGCGGTCTTCGACGATATAGGTGTCGACGCGGTGAAGATCGGTATGCTCGCCGATACCGCGATCGTCGACACGGTGGCCGAACGGTTGGCGGCGCATCGGCCGGCAGTGGTGGTGCTCGATCCGGTGATGGTGGCGAAGAGCGGTGCGGCCCTGCTCGCTGACGACGCGGTCGCGGCGGTGGTCGAGCGGCTGATGCCACTCGCCTCGGTGGTGGACCGTCATTTCATCGTGACGCCGAATCTACCCGAAGCGGCTCGGTTGGCCGGTGATACCGACGAACCCACTGACGAAGCTGGACGTCTGGCGCTCGCGTTGCGACTCGCCACGGGTCTCCCGGATCATGCGGCGGTCTTGCTCAAGGGTGGCCATGCCGAGGGTGACGAGGTGGTGGATCTTCTCGTGACCGGAGGTGGTGATCAGCATCGCTTTGTTCATCCACGGATCGATTCGGCCAACACACACGGTACGGGTTGCACCTTGTCCTCGGCGGTGGCGAGTCGACTGGCACGAGGCGAGGCTCTGGTGGATGCGGTCGGTGGCGCGATCGACTACCTGCACGGCGCGATCCAGGCGGCGTTCCCGCTCGGCTCGGGGCACGGGCCGGTGAACCATTTGTATCGAAGCAGCGAATTCTCGAAACGTGATGTCTGAACCTGTCATGACGCGATTTCACGACCCCGAGCCGGCCACGCCCGATCTGTTGATCGTCGGCGCTGGACCGACCGCGATCTCGATCGGCGCGGCGGCGCGCCGCGCTGGCTTGTCGGTGCTGCTCGTCGACTCCGGTCCGCTGTGCGCCGGTTTGCTGAGATTTCCCCGACTGATGACCTACTTCTCGACGCGGGATCTTCTCGAGATCGCCGACGTGCCGTTTTCGATCCCGAACGCCAAGCCGAATCGTGAGGAGGCGGTGGTTTATTACCAGGGCGTCGCGCGGCGCTACCGACTTCCCTTGGCGCTCTATGAGGATGTCGACCGGGTCGAGCGTCGAGACGACGGTTTCGCGGTGCATACCACCTATCGTGGCGTGGCACGTGTTCGTCCGGCTCGTCGCGTGGTGCTCGCCACGGGCTATTTTGGTCAGCCGAAGATGCTGGGCGTGCCGGGTGAGGAGCTCGACTGGGTACGGAGCTACTACGACGAACCGTATCCACATTATGGTCGACGGGTGGTCTTGGTCGGGGGTGGCAATACCGCTTCCGAGGCCGCGCTCGAGCTGTGGCGCAATGGTGTCGAGGTCACCGTCATCCACCGTCGCGCCGAGCTCAAGAAGTCGGTCAAATACTGGCTCAAACCCGATCTCGAGAACCGGATCGCCGAAGGCTCGATCCGCGCACGATTCGAAACGGAAGTACGCGCTTTCGTCGAAGACGGCACGGTCCGCCGGCTCTTGCTCGATGGCCCCGAGGGTGCGACGAGTCTCGAGACCGACGCGGTCTATGTCCTGATCGGCTACACCCCCGACGCCGACTTCGAACGGCGCTGTGGCATCGAGATCGACGACGAAACCCTGGTGCCACGATTCGATCCCGAGACCTGTGAGACCAACGTGCCGGGTCTTTATGTCGCCGGGACGATTCAAGCGGGACGCCGCACCAACCGGATTTTCATCGAAAACGCGCGCGAGCATGGCGACCGGATCGTCGCTCACGTCATGCGCGCAAGCGCGGGCACTGTCGGACAACGGACCGTATAATCGGCCTGTTGTCGACGGCTTTTACCAACGAACGGAGATGACACCATGAACACTCAACGCATCACGTGGCTCGTCGCCATCCTGCTCGCTTTCGTGGCGGCGGCGGCATGCGCCCAAGAAGACGCTCCGTCCGAGGACCCGATCGACCTCATGCTCGGCGAGGTCGTCGACGTCAATGTCGTCAATCTCGAGGTCTATGTCACCGACAAGAAGGGCAACCGGGTTACCGGTTTGACCAAAGACGACTTCATTCTCGAGCACAGCGGTCGGCCGGTGGCGATCACCAATTTCTACGAGGTCCGCGATGGCGGCGTGCAGGGCGATCTCGATCTCGACCTGATCGACGTGCCGGATCTACCGGGGCGCGAGAAGCGCGCGGTACCGGAAGATCAACGTCTCCATCTGGTGGTCTACGTCGATAATTTCAACCTGCATCCCTTTAGTCGTAACCGAGTCTTCGGTCATTTGCGCACCTTTCTTCGCACGCGTCTGCGCACCGGCGACAAGGTGATGCTGGTGACCTATGACCGGTCGCTCAAGCAACGGGTGCCGTTTACCGGTGATCCAGAGATCATCGCCTCGACCCTCTACGATCTCGAGGAGATCTCGGCGCACGCGGTGCACCACAGCTCCGATCGGCGCGACATTCTCGACGCCATCTACAACGCCGAGAATGCGATCGACGTGCAGGGTCGCGCGTACACCTATGTCGAAGGGCGATTCAACGACCTGTCGTTCAGCATCACCGCCCTCAAAGAGATCGTCGAAGGTTTGGCCGGGTTGCCGGGACGCAAAGCGTTGATGTACATCAGCGATGGTGTTGATCTACGGGCTGGTGAAGACATCTTCTACGCCATGAGCGATGCGTTCGGTGAGACCAGCTACATCATGGAGAGCTTCCGATACGACCTCACCCGTCGGTATCAGGAGCTCACCGCGCAGGCCAATGCCAATCGCGTGACGTTTTACTCGCTCGACGCGGCGGGCTTGCGTACCTATTCCTATATCGACGTGCGCAACCAGACCGCTGGCGGTGGCGCGCAGATCGATCAGACCTACTTTCACAACATCCAGGCGCCGTTGCGTTTGATCGCCGACGAGACCGGTGGTCGCGCGGTGATGAACACCAACAACTGGACGCCGATGCTCGAACGGATCGCCGAAGACTTCGACAACTACTACTCGATCGGTTATTCGCCGGCGAGCGCGGGTAGTGGGCGCTACCACCGCCTCGATGTCAAAGTGAAGGAGCGCTGGCTACGGGTTCGTCATCGTGAGGGCTATCGCGACAAGTCGGTCGAGCGTCGGATGTCGGAATCGACCTTGGCCACCCTGCACTATGGGTACCAGCGCAACGACCTCGACGTCGCGCTCGAATTCGGTCGGCCGACTCCTGATCGCAACGGTCACTACTCGGTGCCCCTGGCGATTCGCGTGCCGATGGACAAGATCAACTTCCTGCCTCAGGAAGAGATGAATCGCGGCCGGCTCCGTCTGACGATCGCGGCGCGTGACGACGACGGCGGCATGTCCGAAGTCCAAGACGTGACCGTGCCGATCGATGTGCCCGCGACCGACGAGCAGCAGCAGTCGCACTGGGAATACGTCATCAATCTACAGCTACGAGGCGGACGGATGCTGGTGGCGGTCGGAGTCCGAGACGAGATCGGCGCCATCGACGCGTATGTCTCTCGTGGCCTCAACGTAGGATCCTGAACACGATGGTCGATCGCCGCCCCCGTCTGACCTGGAAAGAGGTCTTCACATCTCTCGCCGCCTCGATCGTCGAGGTGGTCAAAGCCGAGCTCGAGATCGCCAAGATCGACGCCGCGCGTGGTGGCAAAAAGCTCGGCGTGGCGGTGGCGGCGCTCGTCGTGCTGCTCTTTCTGCTCTTCTGGGCGATCGGCTTTCTCTATGCCGCCGCCATCCTGGCGTTGCAGTGGATGTCGTCTGAATGGTGGTCGGGCGGGATCGGGGTTTACGAGGCTACCGCGTGGGTGACCGGTCTCTTCTTGCTCGTGTTCTTGGTCGCGGCCGGTACGCTCTTCTTGTTTGGTCGTGGCGCTTTGGGCCACGTCAAGCAGATCTTCAGCAGGGTCGACGATCACGTCACCTGGTGGCGCGACAAGATGTTCATCGAAGACGAAGTCGCACCCTATCGGGACGTCGAGGGGCGTCGGGGTGATGACCGGAGACGCGCTACCGCGTCACGAGAGGATAGGGCATGAACGAACGAGATCGAGCGGTCGAGAACCTGAACGCGAAACGACGGGACGCCGAGCGTCGACTCGAGTCGCTGCGTGACAGCATCGAACGTGAGGTGGGATGGGTTCCAGCGATGCGGACCTGGGGGCCGGCGCTGGTGGCGCTGGCGTTCGGTGCCGCGGTCGCCCTGGGTGCCAAAGCTTTGATCAGCCGTCCGCCACGTCTCGACGAGTAGGCGTGGCTCGAAACGCCGCTTTGAGCGAGCGCGTGCCGGCACGCACGCGGGCGCGCGCTAGCCTTCGATCGGGCGTTTGAAGACCATGGCGATGTTGTCGGTGGCGCCGGTTTTAAAGTTGACCGAGGTCAACCCGACGAGCTCCCAGCCTTTGTGACCGAGCGCATCCAATTGTCCGACTGCTTTGGGATCGAGGCGATAATTCTCGCTTCGGATATTGATGATCTTGTACTCCCAGCGGATCACTCCTTACCTCCTAGGCTTGTTCTATCAATCTAAAGAACGCTGTGGAAGAGCATTTAGGATGCTTACTTGCATCCCTTTGGCGATGTTTTGAAGGGCTGCAAAACTCTTTCCTTTGAACGATAACTCCACAGTTTGCAGTGAGCCGATCAGGAGTCCGGGTCGGTCGTCGGGGAGCTCGTCGTAGGTGACGACTCGCCGGTCGACCCGAATACCAGCGATTTCGGCGACCACTGGGCCCATTGGTAGCCAGGTAGCGGGAATATCCGTCACCGCGTTGCCGAAGCGGTCGATGTGTACGACATGACCGACCAGCGCACCCTCTTCACGACGAGGTCTGGGGCGGTCGGTGACGATCGCGTCGTCGATCCGTGGACCGAGCTCGGTCAGCCGCGTACCCGTCGCCAGAGCGGCGGCGATCGGTGCGAAGCGGTCGCGGCCGTGAAACGTGTGGCTCGGCCGATGTCCCCTGGGCGTCGCCAGGTCCAAATCGGTTCGATCTACGGCTACCACCTCACCATGTGTGACGAAGGGCGTCAAGAGTCCGTTGTCGGGTGCAACGAAATAGGCGTCATCGACGGCGACGGCGAGACAGCGACGCGAGGTGCCGACCCCGGGGTCGACCACCGCTAGGTGGACCGTTCCGGCGGGAAAGCTCGGCGCCGCCGCCTGGAGCAGGAACGTCGCGGTGTCGATCTCGCCGGGCGGGACCTGATGGCTGATGTCGATCAGCGTCGTCCCAGGAGCGCGGCTCGCCAGCACGCCTTTGACCGCGCCGACGTAGTAATCCTCGATTCCGAAGTCAGTGAGCAAAGTGATGATCGTCATGACCTCAGCATACTGGCGAGCCGGTTCCGCGAGGTAAGATCCGCGCGTGTCGGAACGACCCACTGTGCTCGTATTCACCAAGCCGGCTGTCCCGGGGCGTGTAAAGACACGCCTGATCGGCGCCGTGACCGCCGATCAGGCGGCCGCGCTCCACGCTGCGTTTTACGACGATCTACTCGCTCAGCTCGAAGATGCTGATTCGTTCGCTTTGCGCACCGCATGGGCGCTCGATCCCGGTGAGTCGCCACCCGCTGGCGCGCCCATGCCGATGGTGCAGCAAGGCTCCGACCTCGGCGCGCGGCTCTTTCATGCTCTCGAGCACGCGACCACCGAACACGACTATGTCGCGGCGATCGGTGTCGATATGCCAGATCTACCGGTCGAGACGATCGCTGCGGCATTCGATCGGTTGGCCGCCGGTACGGATGTCGTGATCGGTCCCGCCGAGGACGGTGGCTATTACCTGATCGCGTTGCACCGCGACGCCTTGCATCGAGAGCTCTTCGAAGGGATTGCGTGGAGCACCGAGTCGGTGCTCAGCGATACGCGTATGCGTTGCGCGCGGCTCGGGCTACGGCTCGACCAGCTCGAATGGCGACGAGATGTCGATGTGGTGGCCGATCTCCATGCGCTCGCGGAGCGCCTTCGTGCGCATCCTGAGCGCGCGCCACGCACCTTGTCGCTGCTCGAGAAACTGACGCCGCTGCCGTGAGGACGCTCGAGTCGTGAGGGTGCTCACTCCCGCCGAGATGCGCGCCGTCGATCAGCGTGCCATCGACGAGCTCCATGTTCCCGGTTTGGTGTTGATGGAGAACGCGGCGCTCGGTGTCGTACGGGCGTTGCTGCGTCGTTGGCCGACGCCTCGACGTGTCCTGGTGCTCGCCGGACCTGGAAACAACGGTGGTGACGGCCATGCCATCGCCCGTCAGCTCGACGCGCGTGGCATCGCGGTCGAAGTGATCGCCTTCGGTCCCCGGCCGACGGGTGACGCGGGGCGCCAGCTCGAGATCCTCGAGGCGTCGGGATTCCCGGTGAGGTCGTTGGCCTTCGACGCCGAGCTCGACGTGGTCGTCGAGCGTGCCCGGGATGCCGATCTCTTGGTCGATGCACTCTTCGGTACGGGTCTCGGTCGACCCTTGACCGGTGGTCTCGCGGATCTGATCGATCGTCTCGCGACGCTCGAGGTGCCGGTCCTGGCGGTCGATCTGCCGAGCGGTCTCGACGGCGGACGCGATACGCCGATCGGACCCTTTCTTCCCGCCGACCTCACCGTGACCTTCGCCGCGCCCAAGATCGCGCACGTCATGCCTCCCGCCGCCGATCGAATCGGCGAGCTCGAAGTCGTCGGTTTGGGCGTGTCGTCACGCCTGGTGGCCGAGGTGCCCGGACCGGCGATTCACTGGGTGAGAGCCGCGGAGGCTGCGGCATGGTCGACGCCCCGTGTCGCCGAGAGTCACAAAGGGACCTACGGTCACGTGCTCCTGGTCGGTGGCCGAACCGGAACCTCGGGCGCGGTGGTTCTGATGGCGCGTGCGGCGGTCCGTGGAGGCGCCGGGTTGGTGACCGCGGCGGTGCCGTCGTCGCTGGTACCGCTGGTCGATGCAGGGTCGATCGAGTCGATGACGTTGGCTCTCTCGGCTGACGCGGCGGTCGATGACGAGGCTCTCGACGCCGTGCTCGCCGCTGCCGAGGGCAAATCGGCGGTGGCGATCGGCCCAGGCATGGGCACCGAGCCGGCGACTCGACGGTTCGTCCACGAGGCGGTGGCGCGATTGACCGTTCCCGTGGTGCTCGACGCCGACGGGATCAACGCCTACGCGGGCCAGCCGGAGACGCTCCGTACACGTGAGGCGGCTACGATCTTGACGCCCCATCCGGGTGAGCTCGGTCGTTTGCTCGGCATTTCCACCACCGAAGTTCAGGCGGCACGTCTCGAGGTGGTGCGTGAAGCGGCTCGTCGTACGGGCTGTGTGGTGGTGCTCAAGGGCACGCGTTCGCTCACCGCGATACCGGCTGGCGACATCTGGGTGAATTCGACCGGCAATCCGGGTATGGCGACCGGAGGAAGTGGCGATGTGCTCACCGGCCTGATCGCCGCATTGCTCGGTCGGGGTCTCGATGCCACCGTCGCGGCATGGCTCGGGGTCTACCTTCACGGCCGCGCGGGTGATCTGGCGGCGGCACACACGGGTGAAGACGGGCTCGCGGCAGCGGATCTGGTCGACATGCTTCCACGAACGTTTCTCCATGAACCCGCTCGCGATGATCCATCTCTGTCATAGCGAAGCCGAAACCGCCGCGCTCGGCGCCGCGCTGGTCAGCCGTTTGGCGCCGGACGGCACCCTCTTGCTCGACGGGGAGCTCGGAGCGGGCAAGACGGTGTTGATTCGCGGTCTGGCGACGGCGCTCGGGCTGTCCGCCGATCAGGTGCAATCGCCCACCTTTACCCTCATCCACGAACATGGTGACGACGACGTCGTTCTGAGTCACGTCGATCTCTACCGTCTCGAACCCGAGGAGGTTCCCGCCTTGGGGCTCGACGAGCGCTTCGCCGCGCCCGGGATCGTCGCCATCGAATGGGCCGAACGGCTCGATACACCGATACCCGATGCCATCCGCGTGACCATTCGTGTCCGCGCCGACGGCGTCCGGGAGATTGAAATCGACTGATAGCATCGCGCGGCGTTTTACGTTGCCCGAGGAGGAATGAAGCATGGCAAAGATCAAGAAAGTCGGAGTGCTCGGCTGTGGGCTGATGGGCTCTGGCATTGCGGAAGTATGCGCGCGCGCCGGGTATCAGACCGTGGTTCGCGAGGTCACCGACGAGCTGCTCGAAAAAGGTATGGGACGGTTGCGCAAATCACTCGATCGCGCGGTCGACAAAGGCAAGCTCGCCGCCGACGAGCGTGACGCCACCATGGAACGGTTGAGCGGCTCGATCGATCTCGATGGCTTGGCGAAATGCGATTTGATCATCGAGGCGATCATCGAGAACGTCGATGCGAAGAAGAAGACGTTTCGCGCTCTCGACGAGGTGGTTGGGCCCGACGCGATCTTCGCTTCCAACACGTCGTCGTTGACCCTGACGCAGATCGCCACCGCGACCGAGCGGCCCGATAAATTCGTCGGTCTTCACTTCTTCAACCCCGTGCCGGTGATGAAGCTGGTCGAGGTGGTGCGGACCATCGTCACCTCCGATGCCACGGTGGCCAAAGCGACGAGCTTTGTCGAAAGCCTGGGCAAAGAGCCGATCGCCTGTAAAGACAACTCGGGCTTCATCGTCAACCGTCTCCTGGTGCCGTATCTGCTCGACGCGATCCGTGCCCTCGAAGAAGGCGTCGGCTCGATCGAGGACATCGACAAGGGCATGCAATTGGGTTGTGGCTATCCGATGGGACCCTTCACCCTGCTCGACTTTGTCGGTCTCGACACGACCTACTACATCGCCAACATCATGTTCGAGGAATATCGCGAGAAGCGCTTCGCGCCACCGCCGTTGCTCAAACAGATGGTGCAGGCCGGGCGCCTGGGCCGAAAGAGCGGACGCGGCTTCTACGACTATTCGAAGAAATAGTCGCAACTCGAGCGCGCAAATGAGAAAGGCCGTGCACGGTGTGCACGGCCTTTTGTCGTTGGGACTGGGTCCAGAGCTAGCTCGCGACGTCGGAGCGCCAGCTTCCACCCTGGTGGAGCAGGTAGTCCTGGGTGTCGAGAGACTCGTCGTCCTCCGCTGGATGCACGCGACGATACGAGCCGTCACGCTCGAGCAGTCGTAGCTTTTGGTTGTCGCGTAGGTGGAGAAAGAGGATGTCGTCGCGAATCGCGTCGCGGAGCGTCGCGTTCTCGATCGGGAAGAGACATTCGACGCGCTTGTCGAGATTGCGCGGCATGATGTCGGCGCTCCCCAGGAGGATCTCCTCGTCACCGCCGTTGTGGAAGTAGTAGATGCGGGTGTGTTCGAGAAAACGACCGACGATAGAGGTGACGGTGATGGTGTCGCTGATTCCCGGAACTCCGGGACGCAAGCAGCAAATCCCGCGGACTTGAAGGTCGATTTGGACGCCGGCGCGTGACGCTCGATAGAGCGCCTGGATCGAGGCCTTGTCGACCAAAGAGTTCATCTTCCACACAATATGACCGTCGCCATGTGAACGATGGCGGTCGATCTCGCGTTCGACCCGGGCAAGCATCTCGTCACGCATCCGGTCGGGCGCCTTGAAGATCTTGCGGTACTCCACTTTCCGCGAGTAGCCGGTGAGCGCGTTGAAGAGATCGGTGAGATCGCTGGCTAGATCTTCGTCGGTGGTGAGGAAACCGAGATCGGTGTACGCGCGGGCGGTGATCGGGTTGTAGTTGCCGGTGGCGAGGTGGAGATAGCGGCGGAGGTGCTTGCCTTCGCGACGCACGATCAGCAGGACCTTGGCGTGGGTCTTGAGCCCGAGAAGGCCGTAGACCACGTGCACGCCGGCGCGCTCTAGCTGTTTCGCCCATACGATGTTGTTTTCCTCATCGAAACGCGCTTTGAGCTCGACGAGGACGGCGACCTGTTTGCCGTTCTCACGGGCTTCCATCAGCGCCTGGACGATCGGGCTATTCGGTCCGGTGCGATAGAGCGTCTGCTTGATCGCCACCACATCGGGGTCGCGAGCCGCCTGACGCACCAATTCGACGACCGGTGAAAAGCTGTCGTACGGGTGGTAGAGGACATAGTCACGCTCGCGCATCAGCTCGAAAAGGTCTTCGTCCCCGAGGGTCGGATGGGCGACCGGCTGAAAGGGAGGGAACTTCAAGTCGGGGCGATCGAGCTTCGAGATCAGCTTGAGATCCGAGCGGCCGAGCGGGCCGGGCGAGGTGAAGACCTCGTGTGGGGCGAGATCGAGATTCTGCATCAGGATCTCGCGGATGCGAGCCGGCATGGCTTCGTCGATTTCGAGCCGCACGGCGTAGCCGAAATGCCGTCGTCCGACCACTTCGGTCATCGCCTTGAGGAGGTCGGAGGCTTCGTCTTCCTCGATTTCGAAGTCGGCGTCGCGGGTGATTCGGAAAGGGTAGGCGGCCTTGATGTCGAGCCCGGGAAAGAGCAGATCGAGGTTGGCCACGATCACTTCTTCGAGCCATACGAACGTGCCCGTGGTGGCGCGTGCCGGGCCGTCACCCGTGTCGCTGTCTTCGCTCTCGGGAACATGCATCAATCGAGGCAGGGTCATGGGCACTTTGAGCCGCGCGAAGCGCTCGCCACCCTTGGGATCGGCAATGACCACGGCGAGATTGAGACTGAGGTTCGAGATATGAGGAAACGGATGGCTCGGATCGAAGAGGAGCGGCGTCAGGATGGGGAAGACTTCGGTCTCGAATCGATCGCGTAGACGTTCGCGTGCCGCGTTCGAAAGCGAGGTGTACGGCCGAATATCGATGCCTTCCTCGCGCAGCTTGATCGCCAGATCGTCCTGCCAGCAGCTTTGCGCGCTTTCCAAGAGCGGCAAGAGCTGACGTCGGATCGCCGAGAGTTGCTCGCTCGGCGTCATGCCGTCGGCGGGTGATTCGACGACGCCCATGGAGAATTGGCTCCGCAGACCCGCGACGCGAATCATGAAGAACTCGTCGAGGTTGCTCGAGAAGATCGATAGGAAGAAAACCCGTTCGAGCAACGGCACGCGTGGGTCGAGCGCTTCCTCGAGCACACGCTCGTTGAAGCGAATCCAGGAGAGCTCGCGATTGAGGTAGAGCCCCGGATCGTCGAGGTCGACGGGTTCGATGTTTGGCTGGCCGAGGCCGTTACCGAGATCGAGGTCGTCGGGGTGCGAGTCGACGGTGTCGTGGCGTACGGAGTCGTCGGTCATGGTGCTCATCACTTCACTCCTCTCACTTCACTCCATCTTTGTGGGCCTGGGGCCCGCGCTCTCCTGAGCGGTTGTCGACGTTGGTACGATACCGCACGGAGCCGCACCACAGAGGAAACTTGGAGGGAGCGTGAGCCGATGCGACGGATTCTCGTTTTGCGTCACGCCAAGTCGGATTGGGATGCAGCGTACGGTCATGATCACGATCGACCGCTCAAGGGGCGAGGCAAGAAAGCCGCCGCGCTGATCGGTCGTTTTCTCGAGGGTTCCGGGCAGCGTCCGGATCACATCCATACCTCGACCGCGGTACGGGCGCGGGACACGGTCGACCGGATGATCGACGCGGCGGGGTGGACCGATCTTCCGGTGTCCGCCTCGCGTGGTCTCTACGACACCACGGCCGACCACCTTCTCGAGGTGGTGCGTGGTGAGGGCGACGAGGTCGCCTCGATCTTGCTCGCCGGGCACGAGCCGACCTCGTCCGCCCTGGTCGCGCTACTCACCGGCGCCGTGGCGCGGATGCCCACCGCCGCCGTCGCCTGTATCGAGCTCCCGATCGAACGATGGGCCGACGTGCAACCGGGGCGTGGCACCCTGGTGTGGCTCGTTACCCCGAAGCTGCTAGCGGCACACTAGCTGGATTTCCGTGCCCAAGGTATTGATCAGCTATAGCCATGAGGACCGCGCGCACGAGGCGCGTGTGCGTGACTTGGCTGATGAGTTGTGTGCGCGCGGCATCGACTGCCGGATCGACCAGGACCTGGACGGCAGCCCACCGGAAGGGTGGACCAAGTGGATGGAGAGGCAGATCGAGGATTGGGCGGATGTCGTGCTGGTGGCGTGCACCGAAACCTACCGTCGACGCTGGAAAGGTGAAGAGGTCCCGGGCACCGGTTTGGGTGTGATCTTCGAGAGCACGATCATCGTGCGCAATCTCTACCGCACCGGTATGGTCAACCCCGGTCGGTTCATTCCGATCGTCTTCGACGCGGCCGATATCGAGACCGTCATCACGCCGCTCTACGATCAGAACATCTATTGTGTCGCCGACGCCGAGCAGCTCGATGAGCTGGTGGCCTATTTGTTGCGTCGTGATCGCGAGGCTACCCCGCATCGGACATCGCCACCGACGCCGAGCTTTGGCTGGACCGAGCTACGCCGAGCCTGTATCGAGATCAGTGAGCGACGCACGGCGTCGGTGGATGCGGTGCATCGTGGCATCTACCAGGAGCGACAGGGTTTGGCGGCGACCGTCGACTCCTTTCTCACTTCGCCGTCACGGGCTTTGGTGGTGCTCGGTCGTTCGGGGGTAGGCAAGTCGACCTTTCTTGCTTCGCTCGCCCATCGCGCCGCTCACGCCGAAGACGACGGGATCGTGCCGTTGATCTACGACGGTTTGTATCTCGACCGTGACAACGACATCGACACTGCCGTCGGTCGAGACCTTCGGCAGCGTTTTCCTCATCTGCCGATTCGTGATGAACCTTGGTCGATGCTCGACCGCCTGGTCGACTTCGAAGGACGCACGGTGCTGTTGGCGGTGGATGCGTTGAACGAAAGTCGTCATCCACGTGCCTTGCTGACCCGGCTCGACGAACTGGTGCGTCAGCCGTGGCCGTGGCTGCGGATCCTGATCACCTCGCGTCCCGAGACCTGGAATGTCATCCGCCGAGGGCTGCATTTGGCCGAGCGCTGGTACTTCGATCACGCGGGTACAGGGGATGTGATCGCGTCGCGCTATGGGCCGACGGTACGTCTCGGAGGGCTCGTGGGTGAGGAGCTGGAGGCCGCGTACGACCGCTATCGACGGGTGTTCGATCTCCAGACGCCTTTCGACGAGCTACCCAACGCACTCGCCTCCCAGCTCGAGGATCCGCTGGCTCTGCGTCTGGTCGCCGAAACCTGTGGTGGTGGTGCGGTGCGGATGGATGCCGAGACGATCTTCAATGACTATCTCGATCGCCTGGTGGACAGCAGCCGACTCGAGCCGGTGGATCTTCGACTGCTCGAGCAGCAGGTGGTGCCCCGTTTTCTCGCCGGCGACGAGCCGCGCAACGAGCTCGACGACGCGGACGTCGAGGCGATGGGGGGTGCGAGCTTGATGCGACCTCCGGGCGTCCCGGGTCGGACCGATCCCTCGTTGCTGGCCTTGATCGACGCCGGCATTTTGCAGGCCCCGGGGCCAGGACGTCGGCGGCGTCTGCGGTTCGGACACGAGCGTTTCTACGATGTGCTGGTCGGTCGTCACCTGGCGACTCGGCTCGCGGACGCCGGTGACGACCCGCTCACGGCGTGGCAAGACTCGATCGCCTCGACCAGTGGACATCCTTTTCTGTGGAGTGCCGTTCGCAATGCTCTGGCGAGCCATCTGCGTACCGACGACGCACCCCTGACGGTCTTGCTCGAACAGGGTGACGGTCGCACCGAGCGTATGGTCGCGGAGGCGTTGGTCCAGCTCGGGATGCACACCGCCGGTGGTGAGCACGCCGCAGTGGTCGAGGAGCGTTTGGAGCGGTTGCTCGAAGGCCCGGCCCGGCGGGGCTGGCCATGGCGACGTAGGCCGACCACCAGTCCTCGGCCGGCGCGTCGCGTGGCGTTCGAGGCGGCATCGAAATTGGCTCGTGAGACGGTGCTCGTACGTGGTCTCGACGACGCCGACCCGGCGGCGATCCGCTGGTCGTACCATTTGGCGCGGCAAGATCTCGACGCCGGTTTGGCCTTGCTCGACGGACTGGAAAGCAAGGCGGTCGGCAAGCTGCTGCCACGTCTCGGCCCCTTGCGCTCGTTGGTGATGTTGTCGCTGTTGGTGCTCTTCGATCTCGAGCCCGACGATGCCGTGAATCGAGGTCAGCTGCTGGTGCGGTGGCGACGGGTGATGGGACGGCTGCTGCGGCTGCGTGAGGACGGTGGCTCGGGTGGTCGTTTCCGACGTGATTGGCTGGTGAAGGTGTTGCTGCGGGTATGTCTGGCGTTGCTCTACCAGTTCCCGTCGGGCAACACGTGGAACTCGCGTGATCTGCGTCGGTCTTTGCCCCTGTCGCAGGAGGATCGCGAACGCAGTCGGACGCTGGTCGCCGTATGTCTCGAGCCGAGCGACCTCGAGGGCGCGCAAGCGGCGCTCACCGCCGCCCTGGGTTCGAGAAACGTATTCGTGGACCGACTGTTCGTCGTTACCGTCATCTTGTATGCCTCGCGATTCCCCGACCGGGTGACCCCGATGCTCGACCGGCTCGCCGAGCGGGTGGCGGACGCCGAGAACAGGAGCGGGTTTCTCGACAGCCTGTGTTTCGCCATCGGTATCGTGCTCGACGACGACACGGTGCCGACTCCCACGGCCCTGTTCGAGCTCTTCGTGCGGCTCATCCAGCGCTACGGGGACTACTACCGACAGCCACGACTGCCCGGTTTCTATCGGGATTATTCGCTCCACGATTATTTGGCCGGATATGTGTTGATCGCCGAGCGTCGGGGTGAGCCGTGGGAGGGCTTTGTCGTCGAGCGTGTCGCCACGGCGCGCACCGACCAGGACGAGCTCTTCTTTCGACGCTTGCTGCGCACCGAGCTCCCGATTCTGGCGGTCGAGTCGAATGCGCCTCAGCTGGCCTTGGCGGTGCTCGATC
>JBCDBH010000024.1:0-30655 GCA_039184055.1 Acidobacteriota bacterium | reverse complement strand
GGGCTGTAGCCGATGGTCATCAGCATCGGCACGAAGATCGGCGCGGTGACCGCCCATTGCGCGCTCGCCGAGCCGAGCATGAGGTTGACGAAGCAACACATCAGGATGAACGGCAGGAAAACAGCAGGATTGTCGAGATTGAGCGCGACCAGCGCCTCGGCGCCGAGCACCGCGATGACCTGGCCCAAACCGGAGTAGTTGAAGAACGACACGAATTGCGCGGCGAAGAACACCAGGACGATGTAGAGCCCCATGCTGCGCATCGCGTCGGCCATCGCGTCGATGATGTCGCGATCGTTGCGCATGGTGCCGACGACCCGGCCATAGACGAATCCGGGGATCACGAAGAAGACCACGATCATCGGCACGACGCTACGCAACAACGGTCGGAAAGCTTCGGGACCGGTCGCCGTGAGATCGGGATTGCGAAACATGCCCCAGCCCGGCAGCCAGCTGAAGAAACTCGATCCCGGAAAGGTCGGCCCGGCGATGACGATGATCCCGACCGCCACCAGCACCGCGCTGAGCGCGGCGTAGAGCAAGCCCTTGCGCTCTTGATCGGTCACGTCCTCCATCGCGGAGGCGGACTCACCGAGATCTTCGGACGCCTCGGAGTCGTCGTAATCGCCGAGCCGGGGCTCGACGATCTTGGCGGTGACGAACCAGCCGATGGCGGTGACCAGGAAGGTACTGGCGATCATGAAGTACCAATTCACCGCCGGGTGGACTTCGTAACCCGGCGCGATGAGCCGTGCCGCTTCCTCGGTGATGCCGGCCAGCAACGGGTCGACGGTACCGATGAGCAGATTGGCCGAATAGCCTCCCGATACCCCCGCGAAGGCGGCGGCCATACCGGCGAGTGGATGGCGGCCGAGGGAGTGGAAGATCGCCATGGCGAGGGGGATGAGCACGACGTAACCCATCTCGCTCGCGGTGTTGCTGATGACGCCGGCGAAGACGACGATGAAGGTCACCTGATTCTTGGGGGCGCCGAGCACGAGCGAGCGGACGGCGGTGGTGAGCAAACCCGATTTCTCGGCCACACCGACACCGAGCAAGGCCACCAAGACGGTGCCGAGCGGGACGAAGTCGGTGAAGTTGGTGACCAGATTCTGGCCGATCCAACGAAATCCCTCGCCGGTCATGAGGCTACTGATGGTGAGCAGCTGACCCTGGGAGGCAGGGCGCGGATCCTCGACTTGAAGACCCAAGGCGGAGGCGATCGCCGAAACCACGACCACGCCCAAAGCAAAAAGGGCGAAAAGCGTGACGGGATGCGGCAAGAGGTTGCCGAGCCATTCGACAAAAGCGAGGAAACGCGCGAATGGACGACGGGACGCGACTTGTTCGGGAACGGACTTGCTCATCGCGGCATGGTACCAGCGGAAGTCCCCGAGCGTGCTAGAGAGATGGCGCGAACCGGTGAAAGCTCGTCGTCAGGCTCCCGGGCCGGTGGCCGACGACTCGAGCAGCACGCGAATGGTGAGCTGGATCAGCATGTCGTGATTGGGACTCTTGTCGACGAAGGCGATCCCCACCGCGTCACCTCGACGCCACGCCACCCGACCGGCGAGCTGGAGCGCGCCAGCACGCAACGCGAGACTGAACCGCACCACCATGCCCGATTGCCACACCTCGGGGGCGTTGTCGAGACACAGACCGCCGAGCGAGAGGTTCTCCAGCATGGCCGGCTGGGTGCCGCCGTCTTCGAGCACGATCTCGATCTGATGACGAAAACGAATCCGCACCTCGCGGCGACGCCCGAGCTCGAGCGCGGCGAGGATGTCGCGACTATGCCGTCGTGCCGCCGCCGCTTGGAGCTTGCGCTTGATCGTCTTGTGGCTCTCGATCAGGGCGAAGAGATCTTCGCGGGTGATCCGCAGGACACGGCAGCTTTCCATGGCGCGAACCGAGGCGGTGCGGCGCACGTCCTCGATCAAACCGAGCTCGCCGAAATAGTCGCCACGTCTCAATCGAGCCAGCAATTGCACGGGTTTGCCCACTGCGTCCCGGAAGACCGCCACCGTGCCTTCACGCAGGATGTAGAACGCGTCGGAGACTTCGCCCTCTTGGACGATGAACTCGTCGGCGTCGAATCGCATATCGCGAAAACAACGGACGACACGATCGAGGTCGTTGTCATCGAGCTCGGAGAAAAGCTCGACCTGGCGTAGGTCGTGTTTCAACACGGCATGATCGGAGAACTGCAAGATATCCGACAAGATCGTCGCTCCAGCAACCCGTGCGGCGGATTCGAGACCGCGGGTCCATCATCAAGAGATGCTTGATTGTACGACAGATTTTTCGTTGCCTCGCGAGACCGTCGAAAGTCGGCTCGTCTGTGACGAACGGTTCAGGGTCCGCGACTTCAGGATACGCGCCTTCAGGGTACGGCGGCGCGAAACACCGTCGCGTCACCGTCGAGGCGATAACCCGCCACCGCCGCCGGCACCAAAACGATGTCGCCACGAGAGACCCGTCGCTGTCCACGCGTGGTTGCGAGCCGCGCCGCGCCTTCGGTCACCAGGAGGATCTCGACACCCGGGTCCTCGACGGTCTCGAAGCTCTCACCGGGCGCGACGTCGATTCGCGACAGGGTGAACTCGTCGGCCATGCCGGCAAAGCGGGTTTCCGTCGCGCGCCGCTCGGCATCGAGCAGGTCGGGGGCCGAAGATTCGGTCCGCACCACCGAGGCCAGAGCCTCGCGATCGACGTGCTTGACCGTCAGCCCGCCACGCAGCACGTTGTCGGAGCTGGCCATGATCTCGATCCCCAAACCACCGAGATAGGCGTGGAGCACGCCCGGACCGGTGAACAACGCTTCACCCGGATCGAGTCGTCGCAGATGCATGAAGAGTGGCGCCAAGACTCCGGCATCACCCGGATGGTGCGTCGCGAGATGGGTGAGCCAACGCCCCACGGGATCATCGAGCTGGCCACCGGCGTGCTGCAAGGCGCGCTCGACCCGCTCGTGAGCTTCGGCTCGAGGCTGGTCGAGAAAGGCACGAAAAAAGGTGTCGAGATCGCCGTCTTCGAGCGCCTCACGCGCCGGCAGGCTGTCACCGAAGCGCTCGGTGAGCGCGAGGATCTCCGCCGGCTCACGAAAGCCACACAGCACCCAAAAGGGCGTCAGCGCGTAGATCACCTCGGGTTTGTGATTCTGGTCGCGAAATCCACGCTCGGGTGCGTCGCGGGCGATCCCGGCGGCCTCCTCACGCGCGAAACCCGCGCGCGCCTGGTCGAGATCGGGATGCGCTTGGATCGACAGCGGTTGCCCGGCCGCCAACACCTTCAAGAGAAAGGGCAGTCGACCACCGAAGCGTTCGCGGACCCGCGAGCCGAGCACCGATTCCGGGGCGCGATCGATCACCGCGTGCAGCGGTGCCCGCATGCCGTCGATCTCGACCTCGGCGGGAGCTTTGGGGTGCTCCCCCATCCATAGCTCGGCCTCCGGCTCACCACTCGGTGTCTTGCCGAGCAAATCGGCGATCGCCGTCGGCGAGCCCCAGGCATAGCGTTGAATCGGTGCGTGGAGATCGACAATCTCGTTCATCGGTGCGTCTCGGAGCTACGAAACAGACGGACTCGGCTTACGGACATCGAACCAAGTCTTGACCGTCGTCGCGGCGAGGATGGTAGCACCCCCGGCGATCACCCAGAGCGTCGGCACCTCGCTGTGGAACCACCACGCGAAGAGCGGTGCGAAGACCGGCTCGGCGAGCAGCAACAAAGAGGCTTCGAACGCCGGCACGCGCCGCAAACCGGAAACCAAGAGCACGTAGGCGAGGGCGATCTGGATCAAGCCCAAATAGAGGATCCACCAGGCGTCATCGACCCGAAACGTGGTGACCGGCAACGCGAAGGGCAGGGCGACCACGAACCCGATCGCGTTGCCCAGCACCACCGCCGCCAATCCGGCGCCTCGGCCCGCGTCGCGCCCGCTTTCGAGCCATCGCAAGCCCAAGACGGTGAGCGCCCAGAACACCCCGGCGGCGGTGCCGAAGGTCGCGCCACGCATCGGCTGAGGCGCGCTGTCGAGTGGCTCGTTCAGCCCCATCAAGACGAGCGCCAAACCACCCGCCAACGCGACCATGAGCAGCAGATCGCGACGCTTCGTTTTTTCGCCGAGCAGAAATGGGCCGAGCACGAGCACATAGAGCGGCGCGGTGGACTGCAAAAAGATGGCGCTCGCCGCGGTGGTCGCTTTGTTGGCGATCGAATAGGCGATCAGCGTGCCGGCGAAGGCACAGCCGACCAGCGCGGCACGTCCCGACAAGGCACGTCGCGCCGCCGGAAAGAGCACGACGAGCGCGAGGCCGGCGACGGCACAGCGAAACGACGCCACCTGCCAATCGGTGAGCTGGCAGCTCTTGATCGCCGCGCCACCGGTCGAAAAGAGCACGGCGGAGCCGATCAGCTGGAGCCGCGCGACGAGCGGCGTGGCGCTCATGACGTACGTGGAAACGTGACCGTGAAGACCGCGCCACCGTCCGGGCCGTCGTCGTGGCGGATACCGCCACCTTGAGCCTCGGCGAGCGCGCGCACCAAGACCAGACCGAGCCCCAAACCACTCACCGCGTCACCGTGATCGCCCCGCGCGAACGGCTTGAACAGCCGACCACGGATCGCTGGTGGCACGCCCTCGCCGTTGTCGGCGATCGAGAGCTGAAGGTCTTTCTCACCGACCACCACCTGGACGCGGATCTTGCGGTCGTCGGTTTCGCGGGTGTATTTCTCGGCATTGTCGAGCAGATTCTGCACGATGTGGTTGATCGCGTCACGATCGATCATCACCTCGGGTGGCGCTTCGGGAAGATCGGCCTCGAGCGTCGCCCCGGCTTCTTCGATCGCTGGACGTTGCCGCTCCACCGCGTCGTGAACCGCCGCCGAGAGATCGTCGAGCCGTGGTTCGACCGACAGGGTCTGGCGTTCGAGACGGGTAAACGAGAGAACGTTGGTCACCACGCGGCCGAGACGTTCGGCCTCACCGGCCAGCCGCCGCGCGTAGGCTCGTGACCGACTCGGATCGCCCATGCCTTCGGCGAGCATCTCACCATAGAGACGCAAACCGGCGATCGGGGTGCGGAGCTCGTGCGCCGCCGACGCGGCGAATTGAGCGCGTTGCTGCGCCAATCGCTCACTCTGGTACACCAAGCCCACCACCAAAGCTCCGGCAATGAGAGCGAAGAGGGTGCTGAAGGCGACCGCGCTGAGAAAACGACCGCGATCGTGTGCCGCCTCGCTGCCCATATCGGCGAGCGCATCACCGATGTCGAGCGAGACCCACCAGCCCGTGTCGCCGACCACGGAGGTCGCATTCTTGACCCCGTTCTGATCGCCGGTATAGGCCGCTTCGGATCGAAAGCTCGCCGGATACGGAGCCTCGGCGAGATACGCGGCGGTGGCTTCGGCATCGACGACGAATCCCTGATGCCACATGCCGACCGGCGTCTTGACGCCGCGCACCGCGACCAGAGCCTTGTGATCGTCGACCAGGAGCGTGTACCAGGTAAAAGGCCCGACGTGGATCGCGACCTTCTTGGCGGCCCGTGCGCTCGCCGGCATGGCGGGTCGGGTGCCTTGGTAGATCCACTCGGCGTACACCTTGTTGGCCTCGAGATGCTGATACCACCCGGCTTCGGTGAGCTTGGTGACCGACCAGCGCTCGCTGTCGCCATTGCCTTCGTAGCCATTACGACGCCACGGCGGCTCGGTGTCGAGCGTGTTGCAGAACGCCGTGACTTCGCTCAGATCGTCGAAGAGCGCGCAATGCGTGCTGATCATCTCGCTGGTCACGTCGGGGATCTCGTCGTTGATCGACGGCAGCTGGAGCTGCCCCTGCTCGTTGACCTGGAAGTGAACCTGGACGAAGGGATCGTTGGCGCCATTGGCGAGCGGCGAGACCAACACCGCGACGCCTTCAGCCGCCGCTTTGGGATCGTGGAAAAGACTTTGGTAGTGGTAAAACGGCCGCCGGGTTTCGGCCTGGAGCAATTGGTCGAGGCGCTGAGTCAGCTTGGCGGCGTAGCCGATCGACTTTTTGTAGGCGCTCGCTTCGACACTCGTCTGCCGTAGCTTCGCCTCGCGTTCGAGCTGTTGGCTACCGATCAGCAGCCAGCTGATCGACGGCACCGCGACCGCCCCCAGGGTGAGAAAGAGCGCGAGCTTGGTGCGGCCGAAGCTCGCTCGTTGTCTCACGTCGCGTCCTTCTCCGCCCAGGCGTAACCGACCCCGGTGACGGTGGCGATGATCTGCGGTGTCGCCGGCTCACGTTCGATCTTCTGACGCAATTTGGCGATCGTCATGTCGACCGTGCGGGTCTGCAAGGTCCCGACCGTGCCCCACACCTGTTCGAGGAGCTCGGACCGGCTGACGCTGCGGTTCTTGTGGCGATGCAGCCACCGCAACACGCCGACCTCACGTGCCGTGAGCGCCACTTCTTCGTCCTCGCGTTTGGCGGTGCAGCGGCCGAGATCGAGCGTACAGCCATCGATCTCGATCACCTCGGGCTGTTTGGGGGCCACCCGGACCCGTCGCACCAAGGCTTCGATCCGCGCCAAGAGCTCTTTGACCCCGAACGGCTTGGTCACGTAGTCGTCGGCGCCGGCGCGCAAACCGGCCACCTTGTCGTCTTCGGCGCCACGCGCGGTCAACATCAACACCGGCAGCGCCGGGCGAATCGTGCGCAGGCGTCGGCACACCTCGACACCATCGAGCTTGGGCAACATGAGATCGAGCAACACCAGGTCGAACACCTCGCGTCCACCGACTTCGACAGCCTGCTGACCATCGGCCACCGCGACGACCTC
This sequence comes from Acidobacteriota bacterium, assembly GCA_039184055.1. Classification (GTDB taxonomy): domain Bacteria; phylum Acidobacteriota; class Thermoanaerobaculia; order Multivoradales; family J023; genus JBCDBH01. The sequence continues at coordinate 23,846 of JBCDBH010000024.1, read as the reverse complement.
GTGATTGGCGCCCCGCAACAGGTCGACCAAACCGGTGCGCAACATCGGATCGTCTTCGACTACCAGAATTCTCATCGTTGTTCTTTCACTTGGTGGTGCCCTGTCCGGAAACCCGACTACCGTTGTCAGAGGGTCGCGAGCGGAGGAGCGATTGGCGATAAGACGCTCACCGACAGCGATAGACAGCTGGGCGGTGAATCTTCACGGGAAGGTCCTACTCACCTGGCGGTGGGCTGAGTAGGGTCCTTCGTCGCATCCACAAGTTTACCAACTGGCTTGATCGGCCTCGTAACACACCAGTAAAAGGAGACGCGGCTTGGCCCGATGGTAGACTCGCCGCCTATGTCGAGATCTTGTTGTTCGCTTGGGATGAATCGGCTATGCGTACGTTCCTGACCCTGCTCTTCCTACGTCTCCTGTCGTGGACCTCGGGTTTTTTCTATTCGCACCAGCTGCGCTGGGTGGGCGAGGTCCCCGAGGAGCCGTGGGCCGCCGATTTCCGGCTCGTCGTCATCCTCAATCACACCTCGTTGATCGAGGTCATTCTGTCGAGCATCGTGCCCGATCGCTTTCTGCGTCGGCTGTCACGACACGGTGTCGTCCCGGTGGCCGACAAGACGATCAACCGGCCGTTGATGGGGCCCTTGTTCAAAGTGCTCGCCCAAAACGTGGTGCCGCTCTCGCGCGAGCGTGACGAAACCTGGCAAGAGTTGCTCGCCAAGGTCGACGACGATGCGATGGTGATCATCCTCCCCGAGGGTAGGATGAAGCGCGCCAACGGTCTCGACTCGCACGGCAAACCCCTGACCTTGCGTGGCGGCATCGCCGATCTGCTCCAGGCGATGGGCTCGGGACCGATGCTGATTTGCTACAACGAGGGGATGCACCACATCCAGATCCCCGAGCAGGGCCTACCGAAGCTCTTCAAGACCTTCTATTGCCGGCTCGAACGTCTGGACATCGCCGAATACATCGCCGCGCGTCACGCCGAGGCCGATGCCAGCGCCAAACCGGGTCCCAAAGCGTTTCGCCGCGCGGTGGTCGCCGATCTGACCCGTCGTCGTGATCGCTGGTGCGCACCGGAAGCGCGGACTCCCGACCAACCGGTCACCGCCACCGCTGAAGCCGCGCCCTCGACCTCGACCTGAAACCGGCGGATCAGAGCGACCCGGGTGAACGTACCAGGAGCTGGTAGCGCCCCAGCCAATTGCCGACCGGAAAGGTGAACGTGGTGATTTCCGGTTCGCCCTCTTCGGGCTCCGCCAAGGTGAGCTCGACTTCCAATCGACCGATCACGGGCAGGGGTACGGCGTAGGTCAACCCATCGACCACCTGAGGCTCGGTTTCGACGGCGGTCGCCGCGCCCGCGTTCACCGCGACGTCGGCGATCGGTCGCGCCAGCACGCCTTCGACCTCGCTGCGCAACGCGTCACCGGCCGCGCTTTGGGCCTCGCCGATAAACACTTCGGACATGACCCGACCGACATCGTTGGCGGCAAACGCGGCGCGTACCCGCTCGGCGAGCAGAAGCAGATCATCACCCTCGGCGGGCACGCCTCGCGCCACGTCGTCATCGGTGAGCACCATCACCGCCTCGGCGGCGGCGGCTGGCGGCGGCGACGCGGCCTCGGGTGGACGGTTCGCCAGGTCGGTGGCTTCTCGGCTGGCGTCGAGATCGATTTCGTCGAGACGCATCGACGACAGCTGACCGGTGGGCGTCGTGAAGACCACCATGCGACCACGGACTTCCCATGGCCCTTTGGTCTCCAGCTGCTCTCCCTCGCGGGTCACCAAGACATCGGCGAGCGCCATCGAGGCCACCAGGGGCCACAGCATCAGCAGCACGAGCAGCGAGCGGGTGAGCAGGCTTTGTTTCCGGATGCGGGTGCCCTTCACGATGCGCTCCTCTCTCAGAGGGTGAGGTCGTAGGCTCGCGCCGCCGAGCGGCGTAGATGATCGAGCAGGTCGTCGGCGGCCAAAGCCTTGCCGGTGGCGCGCTCGATCAATTGACCCGCCGCATAGCGACTGCCGTGACGGTAGATCTTGTCGTTGAGCCAGTCGAACAAAGGCGCGAGGTCGCCCTGGGCCATCTTAACGTCGAGATCGCCGAGATCGCGGTCGGCGGCGGCGTAGAGCTGGGCCGCCGCCATCGTCCCGAGGGTATAGGTGGGGAAATACCCGAACATGCCCGCGGACCAATGGATGTCCTGGAGCACACCTTCGGCATCGTTGGCGGGTCGAATCCCCAACAGCTCGTGGTACGCCTCATTCCACGCCGTCGGCAAATCGGCGACTTCGAGCGTGCCACCGATCAGCTGACGCTCGAGCTCGAATCGAATGACGATGTGGAGGTTGTAGGTCGTCTCGTCGGCCTCGACACGGATCAGTGACGGCTCGACGACATGCAGGATCGGCCACAGCTGGTCGAGCGTGAAATCGGCCGCGGGAAAGGTCTCGCGCAACCGTGGCAGCGCCCATCGCCAGAAGCTCTCGTTGCGACCGACGTGGTTCTCCCACAGCCGCGACTGCGATTCATGAATCCCCAACGACACCGCATCGCCGATCGGGGTGCGGGCGTGCGCGGCGGGTAGGTTCTGGTCGTAAATGCCATGCCCCGTCTCGTGGAGCACGCCGAAGAGCCCGGGGCGGAAGTCGTCGTCTTCCCAACGCCAGGTCAAACGCGTATCGCCCGTGCCGATCCCGACACAGAAGGGATGGGTGGCGGCATCGAGACGGCCAGCGTTGAAATCGAAACCACAGGCCTCCGCCATGGCCATGGAAAACGATCGCTGCCCCGCCATCGGATAGTCGCCCCGGAGCGGTGATTGATCGATTGGAGACGCCTCGCGAACCGTTTCGACCAAGGGCACCAGAGCATCACGAAGATGGGCGAAGAGCGGCACCAGCTCGCTTTCGGTCATCCCCGGCTCATAGCCGTCGAGCAGAGCGTCGTAGCGTGGACCGTCGGGCCGGATGGCGTCGGCTTCCTCGCGTCGGAGCTCGACCAGAGTCGAAAGCGCCGGGGCGAAATGCGCGAAATTGGCGTCACGACGCGCGTCTTTCCAGATCGTGGCGCCTCGACTCTGTGCTTCGGCGATCGCCCGCGCCAGGCTCTCCGGCACCCGTACCGCCCGATCGACTTCCCATTTGGCACGCGCCGCCTGCACCGCGAGCTCACTGTCGGCCGGTTCCGTGGCGAGGATCTCCGCGATCACCTCGCCCAGCTTGGGCTGGGTGATGGCACGATGACGCAAGGCCACCACCGTACCGAGCTGCGCGGCCCGTTCAGGGCGTCCAGCCGACGGCAAACAGGTTTCCTGGTCCCACTCGAGAAGGTAGACGACACGGGATAGGTCGTGGACTTCGGCCCACATCGTCTCGAGTTGTTGGCGCAAGCTTTCACGATCCATAGTCTCTCCACTCCTGCATGCTCTCCACTCCCGCAGTCTCTCGGCTCTTCAGAGTCTCCGCGCTCGACTGGCTACGGCCGATAACCCGATAGGGTGCGTGGGGTGAGATTGTCGTCGTCGACCTCGACCTCGACCTCGCGCCACAGCCGGCTGTCGGCCGACTGAGGATAGTAACCGAGGACGTACTGACTTCTCAGCTCGGCTTCGATGTCATCATAAACCGCATCGAGAGAGTCGTATTCTTTGGCGTAGAAGACCCGCCCCCCGACCGCGTCGACCAAACGCTCGACCCGTGACGAGAACGACCGGCCAAAGAGACTCAGGCCTCCGGTGTCGGGCTCGCTCTTCATCAGAATCAGGTAGATCGGCACGCCCATTTGCCGGGCGACATCGAGCGCCGACCGGAAGGGGAACTGGTCGTCCTCGTCGGCACCATCGCTGAACACCACCAGAGCCTTGCGTCCCCCGACGCCCTGGAGCTGGACGAGGGAGAAGACCACCGACTCCCACAACGCGGTCCGGCCGTCGGCTTCGAGATCACCGATCGACCGTAGGAGCCGGTCGAGCTCACTGGTGACCCCGCGGGCCAACCGTGGCGTGCTGTCGAAGTCGACCACGAAGGCACGATCCATCGGTCCGAAGGTCGACGCCAGGAAACGTGACGCCGCCTGCTGCACCAGGGGCAATTTGACGAACATGCTGGCCGACGAATCGATCGCCAGGCCGAGCGTCAAGGGCAGATCCCCGGCGCTCGAGAAGGTGGCGATCTCTTGCTCGTCACCACGTTCGAAAACTCGGAAATCTTCGCTCTGGAGATCATCCACCGGGCGGCCGTCGGGATCGGTCACCACCACCACGAGCTCGACCAGGTTGACGTCGACCTGCTCCGCCGCCTGGGGACCGTTCATGAAGAGGACGTCTTCGGCCAAGGTACCGTCGTCGAGCAAGGCGACGACCCGCAAATAACCCACCGGTCGCTCCGGCGGAATGACCACCCGTTGACGGAACGGTGGCGCGTACCGTGTCGACACCAGCTCGTTGTTCCAATAGAAGAGCACCCGATCGAGACGTCGTTCGACCGGCACGCGTAGCTCGGCCTCGACGTCGACCGGGCCGGTGATCCGCACTGCCGTCGGTCGAACGATGTCGACCGCCAACGCGCCGCTACCCGCGTTGATCGCCACCGCGTGACGACCGAGCTCGACCCCGGCGCTGTCATACGCGATGACCTCGAGATCGTGAGGCCGCGGTGTCCGACCGAGATCGACCCGCGCCCGCCACGGCGGCTCGGTGACGCGTTCGACCCGGCTGTCGTCGAGCAGGAAGTCGACCCGCGCCACGCGTGGATCGACCACCCGTGCCGCGAACGTCACCCGGCCGCGCAACACCGCCTCGTCGGGCGGCACGATGTGGATGACCGCCGGTGCGGGAAGCGAGTCGTTGAGCTCGGCGAGCGCGCCTTCGACCAGCGCGGCGAGACCCCCACCCCACCGGCCGCTGGCGACGTCGCTCACCAGAACCGCCACGGCATCGGCGTCGGCGGGCAGCTCGAGCGGTATGCGATAGCGCCAATCGGCGAGCGCGCCATCGACCGGTACGACCTCGGTGCGAATCTGCGGCGCGCTTTCCGGCACCGCGATCGCCACGGTCACCCGGAGCTGACCGTCTTCGAGCGTCTCGGCAGTGAGGTCGTCGAGCGCGAAGGCATCCACGCGGACCTCGAGGGTGCCGGCCGCGCCACCGGATGCCGTCTGGGCGTCGACCGACAGGGCCGCCGCGACCCCGATACCGGCATCGGGAATCTCACCTCGCAACAAACCTTCGAGCCGGGCTTCGACCACCGGTGCCGGCAAGGCTCGGGTCACCCAGCGTCGGGTGCGCACTTGGAGATCGTCACGAGTGGTCTCGACCGTCAGCGGACGCAGATCGGCATCGGCGGATAGGTTGGAGCGGTAAATCAACGCGCGTCGCTCACCGAAACGGGCCAGAGCACTCGCCAGCGACGGCGCACCGGTGACGACTTCGCCACCCGAGGCATCGGTATAGGTCTCGAGGGTGCCCCGAGGATCGACCAGAGCGACCTCACGTTCGTCATCGTCATCACCGAAAACATCGGACGGACGGAAGAAGCGACCGTCGAGCGAGGTGGCGTCCGGATCGACGATGTCACCTGTCGTCGCGGCGGAGTCATCCTCCTCGGCCGGCTCGGGTGCCAAGGCGAGCACCGTCCAACCGAGCGCGGCGAGCGACCGCGCGGTTTGATCGCGAATCGCCGCCAGACGTGGCTGGGGTCCACCGTCGCGCACCAGCTCGCGGGTCGTGTCCTCGTCGACGAAACGCAAATAGAACGACAGCGGATCGACGTCGTAACCGTCGTGCACCAGGATCAGCAGACGAGGTCCGATGCCGTCGACAGCGGCCCAGCGAAGCAGATGTCGCTGTTGTTCCTCGACCAGGGTCTGCTCGGCTTCGATCGCCCGTCGGACCCGTGTCGCCCGCGCCACCGCGCCCCCGGCGGTGGTCAGCTCGTCGAGGGTTCGCTGTCGTAGCTCGACCAGGGCACGCCGACCGCGCGTGCGTAGCGCCAGAGACTTCAGCCGCTCGCCGATCACCAGGCTATCCCCGCTCCGCACGTCGAGCTCGGGCTGTGGGTCGGCATAGACCAGCTCGACTCGACCGAGCGCGGTCAGCGCTTCGGCCTGCGTCGCCAAGGCTTCGACGGCGCGTTCGTGGGTGCCCGCGGCGAGCAGCTCTTCATCGAACCACACCAGCACCCGCCCGTTCTCCGGACCGAGCTCACCCAGTGCCACGGTTTCCGCTGCGGTATCCGCTTCGCGCACCACGAGCTGCTCGAGACTCACCGGCGCCGGTCGTCCGCGTGAGTCGGTGACTTCGATCCACACGGTCTCCGAGTCGGCGGCGGGCGATTGGGCCATCGCCGGCAAAGCAAGCGCGATCGTGGCGACGAATACGAGGAACCAACGAAGAAAACGATCAAGCATCAGACAGTCCTCGAAGAGGTTGCGATGGCACAAAACGACACGGTGGGAACGACAGCGTGACATCGAGGCTCGATCCACGTGCTTCGTCGTCACGACGGTCTTGGATCGAGGAGACCAGAGATCACGCGGCGAAATCCGTCCATGACCCCGTATGACGATACGGGGCGCGTGCCCTCGTGGCTCTCAGTAAGCAAAACTCACGCCCACGGCGACGATATTGCGATCCATCGGATCTTCGGGCATGATCAATAGGCATCCATGAAAGTCTATGACGTCTCACCCACTCGGCGTTTCGCATCGTCCCGCATCTGGACGCGGCCACTGCTCTTGGTCGTCATGCTCTTGTGCTTCCCGGTCGCGACGACGACCGCCGCGCCGACCGTGCCCGAAGCGCTCCCCGCGCCACGCCAACCGCTCCCCGAGCGCGCCAAGCTGATCGCCGGCACCATCTGGCGAGACCAATCGACCCTGCGCGCCATCGAGCGGACCGCCGCCACCCATCTGCCCCGTCCTCGGCTGGCGCGTCGCGATCATTGGCGATTGGTGGTCAGCAAATCGCGTTATCGACTCGACCTCTACGACGGTCGCGACCACCTCAAGACCTACCCCATTGCTCTCGGGTCCTATCCGCTCGGCGACAAGGTGAAAATGGGCGATCGGCGCACACCCGAAGGCGAGTTCCGTCTCATCCCGCACCACGCGAGCCCCAACTACGGCAACTCGTTTTACGTCTGCTACCCGTCACCGGTCGACGCATGGCGCGGGGCGCGTGAAGGCATGCTCGACGTCGCCAGCTGGTTCGCCATTCTGACTTCGCACCAACAAAAGGATCGCCCGCCCCATTGGACCCAGCTCGGCGGTCTGATCCTGATCCACGGCACCAAAGATCGCGGCCGTCGCGAGCTCACCCGGGGCAATTGGACACACGGCTGTATCGCGCTCGAGAACGACGATCTCGACGAGCTGCTCGGGGCCTTTCAGCCGAGCGACCGCCCGACCATCCGGATTCGGCCGTAGCCGCGACGATGAGCTAGCCGCGCAGTCGGTCGAGAAACGTCCCGGCGGCGGCGCGGAATTCGTCGGTCCACACGTGGCCGGCCTTGAACACCACCGACTCCATCTCGATGCCACGTTTGTCGAGAACCGCCAAATCGGCATCCATCTTCGCTTCGGTATACCACTCGTCTTTGGTGCCGCGTCCGAGCAACACCGCCGGTGGCTTGGCGACACGGCGCTTGGCGACGTCGGGCGGCACGTCACCCGCCAAGGCGATCAGGCCGTCGCAGGCCCAGCCGCATCCCACCGCGGCGCGCCAGGCCATCGCCACGCCCTGGGAGAAGCCGGCGAACGCGAGCGTGTCCGAGGTGGCGAATCGGCGTTTGGCCTCGGCGACCACGCTCGAGACATAGCGCACATTGTCGGCGATCGCCTGTTCACGATCTTGGCTGGTCATCCAGCTGCCGATCACCTCGCCCGTTTTGGAATTGTAGAAACGGTGCAGAGCCGCCGGCGCGACCACCAGCCACTTCTCGATCCCGGGAATCGCGTCGAGCTCGGCGAGATGACGCTCGGCGTTCTCGCCATAGCCGTGACATCCGACCAGCAACGGCGGATGCTCGCCCATCTCAGCGCCTCGACGGACGAGATAGCGACCGTGGATCAAGGCGGCGTGGCTATGAGCGTCGTATTGCGTATCGCTCACGATCGGCTCCCCTCGGTGCGTTCGCGGATCCACGCGGCATAGAGCTCGGGTCGACGGTCCCGGTAGAACAAACGACGCGCGGTCGACTCGCGGGCGGCGCCGAGGTCGAGATCGGCGATCACCAAGTCTTCTTCCAGTACCCGCCCACGCGCCACGATCCGCCCTTCGGGATCCGAGATGAACGACTCACCCGCGAACGTCATGTCGTCTTCGACCCCGACGCGGTTGCACAACGCGGTGAAGTAGCCGTTCTGAAACGCCGCCGTCCGCACCTCGGCTTCGTACATGCCCTCGGGCCATTCACCGAACACACCCGCCTGCGGAATCACCACCAGCTCGGCGCCCGCCACCCCGAGCGCACGCATGTACTCGGGGTAATGACGGTCGTAGCAAATTGCCACGCCGATCTGACCGACCCGGGTGTCGTACACCGGTGCCCCGCTATTGCCCGGGGTGTAGTAATCCTGCTCGTGAAAACGCGGAAAGTCGGTGATGTGCACCATCCGCGTCACCCCCAAAAGCGAGCCGTCGGCGTCGATCACCGGGGAGCTATCGAACGTGTTGCCCTCTTCGTCGAGCTCGTAGAGATTGAACACGATCACCATCTCGTGCTCGCGCGCCTTCGCGGCCAGCCGATCGACGGTCGGACCAGGCACCGGCTCAGCGAGCGTGCGACGGTCGATGCCTTCGGGACAACGGTATTGAGGAAAGAAGCGATCCAAGACGACTTCCGGTACGACAAAGAGCTCGGCGCCTTCGGCGGCCGCCCGATCGATCGCATCGATCACCTTGTCGAGGTTGACGGCTCGATCCTCCGTCGAGCTGAGCTGAGCGAGAGCGATACGCATGACATCCCTTTCTTCGCGTGGCGCCCGACGACACATCGGGTGATCCACGAGTGATTCCGACCACCGTCGCGTAGACTCGGCACGAAGCACGACGATCATCGACAAAAGAACCGCCGGAGCGGCATCGGATTCTTACATGGTACGTATCGCCTCGAATTTGGATCACTCCATCGGCAAAGAACCTGCGAGGAAACCGAGATGAGCCGAGACATCATCCGCGCGTGTATCGAAGGCGATCATGGTGCCGTCGCGCGGCTGCTCGCGGACGATCCCGAGTGTGTCCATCAACGCGACGACATCCTGGGCAGCACGCCGCTGATCTTCGCGGCGCATCGCGGCTTCGAGTCGATCGTCGAGCTGCTGCTCGATGCCGGTGCCGACATCGATGCTCGGGAACAGGCGAGCGACTCGACCGCGCTCCACTGGGTCGCCGAAGCCGGGCATCGCAACCTGGCCGCGACGCTCCTCGACCGAGGCGCCGATCCACATGCGATCGACAGTTGGTACGCGCTCGGTCCGGTCGGCTGGACCACGGTCGCCGAATGTCGACCCGACGGCTGGCGTGATCGTGACCCGACTCGAGACTTCCTGATCGAACGTGGCGGTGAGCTCGACCCTTTCACCGCCGTGTTGAGCCATCGGCTCGACGCCCTCCACGCCGATCATCTCGACCGTCGTCTCGGCTTCGTGCTCCACGGTCGCACCCCGCTCCATCTCGCCGTGATCCACGAACGGGTCGCCGCCGTCGAACGCTTGCTCGCCCTGGGTGCCGACCCGACCCGCACCGATCATTGGGGCGTCAGCGTCTTGGCCGAGGTCCAGCGCTACCCGGCCGTCGCCTATCTCTTTGCCGACTATCCCACCGACCTATCGACGGCGCTCATCGTGGGCGAGCTCGACCGGGCACGCGGCCTCGTCGGCCACGGCATACCAACTGGCTTGTTGTCATGGTGCGCGCACAACGGTGAATCGAACGCCGTCAGCTGGCTGCTCGAACACGGCGCCGATGCCAGCGAGCATGTCGCCATCCTGGTGGGTGAACGCAAAAGCCACGTCACTCCACTCCACCTCGCCGCCCGACACGGTGATCGCGCCACCCTCGATCTCTTGCTCGAGGCGACCGGCAACGTCGACCCGACAAGCCCGGAAACCGCTGTCACCCCACTCCACCTCGCTGCGATCGGCGACTCCTCCGAAGCCACGCGACGTCTCCTCGACCAAGGCGCCGACCCGAGCCGTCGCGACACCCTCTACCAAGCCACGCCTTTAGGCTGGGCCTGTCATTTCGAGCACGACGACGTCATCGCCATCCTGCGCGACGTCAGCCCGGAAGACTGAGAAATCGAAGCAAATCAGAACATCGACACGGCGGGTAAACCCATGGCTTTTCGCCACCCGCTGAGCTGACCGAGATGATGCGCCTGGTGGACCGTCGTCAGGTGGAAAATCAAATCGCCCGTCTCAGGCAACGCTCCACGTAGTCGCTCGACTGGGTTCGGCAACGACAACCGCGCCTCGTCGGCGGATTCCAATGCCGCCGCCGCCTGCTCCGCGCCGTCGAGAAAACGCACCAGCACCTCCTCCTTCGACGCCATCGCATCCCCCGGTTGCGTGCCGCGTGCAAATGGACCCTGTCGCGTATCGGGAATCGGCTGATCGAGCAGCACCGCCGCGATCACCGGTCCGTACATCGATAGATGCCCCAACACCCACAGCGGACCATTCGCATCGACCTCCGACCACGGCTGCGCCGCCCACGTCGTCTCGTCGACATCGGCAACCAACCGTTCCGCGTAAGCAATCGAAGCGCGCCAGCGGCGGGCGAGAAAGGAGAGAGTGGATGTCACGATAGCTCCTAGAAGTAACAAAAGTCGTGAATAGGGGAAAGAGCTCCATGCCCTGATGTGATTCTAACGAGAGTCGCCCTGAGTGCGACCCCATGCCACTACGCTCCTTCGGAGCGTTACGTGGCTTCTGAAAACCATCCTTTGGATGGCTTTCAGAATAGCCTATGTAGCGGTACTTCCCAGATGTCATGTGACTCGTCGAGCAGGCGGATGTCACGGCCACGGGTGACCACCAACCCACCACGCCATTCGTCCCCCAGGGCACCACGCAAGGTCTTGAGACCACGCATATCCGAGCTGTGCGCTCGATCGCGTCCCTTGATCTCGATCGCCAGCACGCCGCCAGGCGTCTCGACGAGTAGATCGACCTCGAGCCCCGAACGTGTGCGATAGAAACATAGCTCGGCGTCACGCGCCATGGTGCTGATCCACTTCTGGCATTCACCGATCACCAAGGTTTCGAAGAGCGCGCCCGCGAGCGCCCCTCGCTGCCCGGTGCCTTGACGGAGGAGTCCGAGGTCGAGCCAATAGATCTTGGGAGTTTTGATCGTCCGGCTAGTCAGGTTGCGGAGATACGGTTGAAGCAAGGCGACCTGGTACGAAATCCGCAAATACTCGATATAGCGTTTCGCGGTGGATGAGCTGATCTGCGCGTCACGGGCGATTTCGCTGTACGAAAGAAGCTGACCGCTACGTAGCATCGCCAGACGCTGCAAGACACGGAAAGGCTGCAGGTCGGACAGGCGTACGAGATCGACGAGATCCCGTTCCAGGAAAGTCTGTTGATAGGAACGCAGCCACATACGCCGATCCTCGTCATCGAGTCCGACGAGAGCAGGCATACCTCCCCACGTACCGAGAAAATCGACCGCTCGACGCCGTTCTTCCTCTTCTTCGCCGAGCAAAACCGGTGATTGCTCGGCGAGCACCTCGTTCGGTGAATCGGTCAGAAGGTGATCAAAGAGAGGCCGAGGCAGGGTGGCACCCACCGGCGTCAACAGCTCGGAAAGCATCAATGGCCATAGATCGTACAGAAACGCCCGCCCGGCCAAAGTCTCACGAATCTGTCGCAAGAGCAGAATCCGTGACGAACCGAGCAAGACCGTGAAATCGATCTCGTGACCGTCGAACGCGAATTTGACCTTCTCGAACACAGAAGGGGCCTTCTGTGCCTCGTCGACCACGGCGTTTCCCACCGTCGTTGCCCATGCCGCGGTGCGAAGCTGGTCGAGAGCGGTCCGCGTCTCGAGATTGTCGAGGTTCAGATAACGGAGATTGGAATAGTGCTCACGAGCCAGAGTCGTCTTTCCGGTCTGCCGAGCGCCAGTGAGAACGACGAGTCGGCGATGCTCACCAAAAGACGGCAAACGTTTGGAAAGCCAGCGTGCACGAGGCGTATGGAACGTCACATGGGGATATTACCTGTAAATTTCGTCACGGCGTGACGAAATTTACAGGTAATCCCATCATCAGCTCGCCGACGCGTGTCGATGATGCAGTGGCGCGGTGAGTCGACGGACGCGTTGCTCGACGTCGTTCACCAGGCGATCGATGCTTTTGTCACCGTCTTCGACCCACTCTTCGACCATGCGCACCAGGGCGCTACCAACCACGACGCCGTCGGCGGCGCTACCCACGGCGACGACCTGTTCGGGATCGGCGATACCGAAGCCGACCGCGAGAGGTTTGGTGACGCGTCGTTTGACCTTCTGGATCTCTTTGATCAACGGCTTGGCGACGGAGGTTTCGGCACCGGTGACGCCAGTGCGGGAGACGTAGTAGACGAAGCCGGTGGAGGCTTGGTCGACCCGCCTGATCCGCGCTTTGTCGCTGGTCGGCGCGAGCAGAAAGATGGTGTCGAGACCTTGGCGTTCGAAGGCCGGACGCACGTCGCCGGCTTCGTCGGGCGGCAGGTCGACGCAGAGCACGCCGTCGACGCCCGAGGCGGCGGCCTGTTCGGCGAAGACTTCGATACCGCGAGCGTGAATGGGATTGAAGTAGGTGAAGAGCACCACGGGCACACCGAGCCGGTCACGGTTGCGCGCCACGAGCTGGAGCACGCCGCTCAAGGTGGTGCCAGCGGCGAGCGAGCGTGCCGCGGCGCGTTGGTTGACCGGGCCGTCGGCGATCGGATCGCTGAACGGCACGCCGAGCTCGATGATGTCGGCGCCACCTCGCACCAGCGCCCGCATCAGCTCGGCGGTGGTGCCGAGGTCGGGATCGCCGGCGGTGAGATAGGCGATGAAGGCGGCGCGATCTTCGGCCGCGCAGCGTTTGAATACGTCGGCTATCGCGCTCATTCGACTCCATCTCCCGTCAGGTTGGCCCATTTGCGCGCCGCTGGATGCTGGGTGACGTTGTCCGGCGCGCCCTCGGCACCGCCATGCTCGTCATCCCAACGCAGCACGCTCTCGACGTCTTTGTCGCCGCGCCCCGAGCAGTTGACCAAGATGATGTGACGTTTGCCGTAGCGCGGCGCGATCTTCATGGCGTAGGCGACAGCGTGGGCGGTTTCGAGCGCCGGCAAGATGCCTTCGGTCCGCGACAGACGATGGAAAGCATCGATGGCCGCTTGATCACCGACCCGGGTGTAGGTGGTCCGCCCTCGATCACGCAAAAGAACATGCTCGGGTCCCACCGCCGGGTAGTCGAGCCCCGCCGACACCGAATGCGTACCGGCGATTTGCCCGTCGTCATCCTGCAGCACCAGGGTCCGGGTGCCATGCAGCACACCGAGCGTGCCACCGTCGAGCCCGTTACCACCGCTGAACCGGGCCGCGTGCTCGCCGAGCTGATCGCTCGTACCACCGGCTTCGACCCCCACCAGCCGCACCCGACGATCACCGAGAAAGGCGGTAAAGAGACCGATCGCATTCGAGCCCCCGCCGACACAGGCGACCGCGACGTTGGGGGCGTAGGTACCGGCTTGCTTCTTGAGCTGGCGTCGCGCTTCGTCACCGATCACACAGTGGAAATCGCGCACCATGCGTGGATACGGATCGGGACCGAGCACCGAGCCGAGAATGTAGTGGGTGCCGCGAATGTTGGTGACCCAATCACGCAGGGATTCGTTGATCGCATCCTTGAGGGTGCGACTCCCCGAATCGACCGGATAGACCTCGGCGCCGAGCAGCTTCATCCTGTAAACGTTGAGACGCTGCCGCTCGCAATCCTCCTCGCCCATGTAGATCCGGCATTCGAGCCCGAGCAGCGCGCACGCGGTGGCGGTGGCGACGCCGTGTTGGCCGGCGCCGGTTTCGGCGATCACCCGCTTCTTGCCCATGTACTTCGCCAGCAGCGCCTGACCGATGGCGTTGTTGAGCTTGTGCGCGCCGGTGTGGAGCAGATCTTCCCGCTTGAGATAAATCCGCGCGCCACCCAGGTCGTCGCTCAACCGCCGCGCGAAATAAAGCGGCGTCGGGCGACCGGCGTAGTGGCGCAGCAGCTCGTCGAGCTCGCGACGAAAGGTACGCCGACGACGCATCTTGTCGTAGGCGGTGGCGAGCTCGTCGAGCGGCGCCATCAGCGTCTCGGGAACAAAACGACCGCCATAAGGACCGAAGTGGCCGTCGCGATCGGGCAATGCGTGAGGTCGCGCCATGGTCTAGGCTCCTTGGTGAACAATCATGAGCTGATTACGGTCGTGTCGATCTCGGCGAACAGGCGCTCGAGACGAGCTGGATCTTTACGTCCCGGTTCGGCTTCGACTCCCGAGCAGATGTCGACGCCCCAGGGTCGAGCACCCTCGATCGCCTCGGCGATGTTGTCGGGCGAAAGACCTCCGGCGATGAAATACGGTCGATCGAGCCCTTCGCCCGCGACGCTTCGATAGTCCCAGCCTTCACCGGTCCCGCCCCACAACGTCGGGTGACGAGTATCGAAGAGAAAGCCCCAGGCGGTATCGAAACCCTCGAGCTCCGTGGCGTCGAAAGCGGATTCGATCCGCACCACCTTGAGGGCGCGTTCACCGAAGTGCGCCACCGTCGCGGCGGGCTCGTCGCCGTGAAGTTGAATGCGGTCGAGCCCGACCGTCGTGGCGACCTCCTCGACCCATTGGATCGGTCGATCGACGAAGACTCCGACGATCTCGGTGCGCCCACGTACCGCGTCGGCGATGGCGCGCGCGTCGTCGGGCTGCACGTACCGCGGGCTCGGCGGATGAAAGTTGAGACCGAGATAATCCGCCCCGAGCCGCACGGCGAGCTCGGCCTCTTCGGGGTCGGTCACCCCACAGATCTTGACCCGTGTCCGTGTCACGCTTCGATCAGCTCCCGGAGTTTGGCCGCTGGATCGTCGGCGGTCACCAGCGCTTCACCGATCAAATAGCCATCGAAGCCGACACTACGCAACATGGTCAAGTCATCGGCGCCACCGATGCCGCTTTCGGCGATCTTGAGCGCGCCCGACGGCAGCATCGGCAGCAAAGCCATCGACGACGAGAGCTCGACCTCGAAGGTGCGCAGATCGCGGTTGTTGACCCCGACCAGCTCCCACACGCCGTCCTGCAGCTTCATCAAATCGCTCAGCTCATGCGTCTCGATGAGCGGTACCAGGCGATGTTGACGCGCCAGATCGGCCAAGCGACGCAGCTCGTCGGGCTCGTAGAGCGCCGCGATCAGCAGCACGGCTCGCGCGCCGGCGCGCCGCGCCCAGCGGAATTGCACCGGATCGACGATGAAATCCTTGGCGATGGTCGGCAGGCCACTGGTCTCGTGACAGGCGGCGAGCAACTCGTAGCTACCGTGAAAGAAGTCGGGCTCGACCACCACCGATAGCGCCGCCGCGCCGTTTTCAGCGTACGTCCGCGCCAGCGCCAGCGGATCGATCGTGTCGACCAGCGACCCGAGCCGTGGCGAGCCGAGCTTGACCTCGGCGATCACCGCGCGTCCGCGTTTTTCGTGCAGGGCGGCGAGAAACGGATTGTTGGCGGGCGTCTGGGGAATCGGTTCGGCGTTCGGAACGGTCGCCTGCTCACGGCTTTGCGCGACACGTTCTTGCCGGACTTCGACGATACGGCGGAGGATATCGGGTACTTGACTCACGGTTTCAGCCTACCAAAGCGCCGCAGGTCATCGAGCTTGGCGGCGGCGGCTCCGCTCGCCAAAAGCTCATGGGCGCGGGCGAGCCCCGATGCGTAGTCGTCGACGCCACCACCGACCCAAATCGCCGCGGCGGCGTTGACCGCGACGATGTCGCGCAAGGCACGAATCCGTGGCATGGCGCGATCGGGATCGAGCACGGCGGTGAAATCGGCCGCGTTCTCTTCCGGGCTGCCTCCTAGAAGATCATCCGCCGTGGCCCGCGCCACGCCGTACTCGGCGGGATCGAGCTGCCAGCTCTTGACCTCACCACGATGCACCTCGGCGACCGTGCTCGGCCCGGTGGTGGTGATTTCGTCGAGACCGTCACTGCCGTGCACCACCAGGGCGTGCTCGGCGCCGAGCTCGGCGAGCACCAGGCCGAGCGGCTCGACCAGCGATTCCGCGTACACACCCATCACCTGACGACGCGCGCCAGCGGGGTTGGTCAGCGGTCCGAGCACGTTGAAAAGCGTACGCACACCCAGACTCTTGCGCACCGGCATCACCGCCTTGATCGCGGGATGAAGCTTCGGAGCGAAAAGAAAGGCGATGTCGATCTCGGCGAGCGCGCGGGCCGCGTCTTCCGGAGTCAGCTCGACATCGACCCCGAGCGCGGCGAGCACATCCGCCGAGCCCGAGCGACTCGATACCGAGCGATTGCCGTGTTTGGCCACCGGAATCCCAGCGGCGGCGGTCACCACCGCGGCGGCGGTCGACACATTGAACGAGCCTTTGCCATCACCGCCCGTGCCACAGGTATCGACCACGTCGGGCACGTCGTGTGGAATGGCGATGACGCGAGCCCGCATCGCCGCCGCCGCGCCGGCGATCTCGCTCACCGTCTCGCCCTTCATCGCCAAACCGACCAGCAGCGCGGCGATCTTGGCGTGGTCCCAATCGCCCTGTTCGTCCATCAGCTGACCGATCACAGCTTCCATCTCGATCCGGCTCAAAGCCTCGCGACCGAGCACCCGACGGATCGCCTCGTGGGCGGAAATCGCCGCGCTCATGACACCACCGCCGCCAGGATCGGTTGCGGGATCTGAGGAGATTCGACGCCACACAAGCGCAAGAAGTTGGCGAGCAGCCGTGGCCCGACGTCGGTGAGCACGCTTTCAGGATGAAATTGCACGCCCCAAAACGGCTTCTCGCGGTGGCGCATCGCCATCACCATGTCGTCGTCGGTGCTCCACGCGAACGGTTCGAGCACGTCGGGCAGGCTCGGCGGATCGATCACCAGGCTGTGGTAGCGCGTCGCCTGAAAGGGATTGGGAAGCTCGTCGAGCAGCGGCTGTCGCTCGTCGTGACGCACCGGCGAGGTCTTGCCGTGCATCAAGCGCGGCGCGCGTACCACCTCGGCGCCAAAGGCCTGGCCCAGGCACTGATGCCCGAGACACACCCCGAGCACCGGAACCGTCACGTCGCTGGCATAGAGATCGAGTGAGACCCCGGCGTCTTCGGGTCGACCGGGCCCCGGTGAGATGACGATGCCGCTCGGCCGTCGCGCCAAGAGCTGATCGACGCTTTCGACGTCGTTCCGCACCACAGTGACGTCCGCTCCGGCCTCGCGCAGCAGCTGCACCAGGTTATAGGTGAAGGAGTCGTAGTTGTCGATGAGAAGAATCATGCGTGCCCCTCAAACCTAGACATCATCAGAAATGCTCCGTCTCGAGCGCCTCGGCGAGCTCGACGGCGGCGAGCATGCCAGCGGCTTTGTTCTCGGTCTCGCGCTCCTCGGCCGCTGGATCACTGTCGGCGACGATCCCGGCTCCAGCGGTCACCGACACCGCGCCGGCGTGCTCGACCAGGGTACGGATGGTGATGCAGGTATCGACATCACCCGAGTACGACACATACCCGACCGCGCCGGCGTACGGCCCACGCGACTCGGGCTCGAGATCATCGATGATCTCCATCGCCCGGATCTTCGGCGCACCCGACACCGTGCCGGCGGGAAAACAGGCGAGCAGGGCATCGAGACCATCGTGCTCGGGCGCCAGCTCGGCCTCGACGCTCGACACCAGATGCATCACGTGGCTGTAGCGCTCGACCTCCATGAAGCTCGGCACCCGCACCGTGCCCGGATGACCGACGCGACCGAGATCGTTACGCCCCAGATCGACCAGCATGACGTGCTCGGCGCGTTCCTTGGGATCACCGAGCAGATCCTCGGCGAGCCGTTTGTCGCCGTCGGCGTCGACGCCACGGGGTCGGGTGCCGGCGATCGGTCGCGTCTCGATGGTGTGCCCGTTCTTGCGCACCAACATCTCGGGTGAGGCACCGATCAACGACACGTCGGGGAGATCGAGCAGCACCATGTACGGGCTCGGATTGATCATCCGCAAGGCGCGATAAAGCGCCAGCGGCGACGGCGCCCGCTCGACGGTAAAGCGTCGCGCCAAGACCACCTGGAAGATGTCGCCGGCGGTGATGTGCTCTTTGGCACGCAACACCGCTTCACGAAACGCCGGGCCGTCGAGACTCACCGCGGCCGGTGGTTTGGGAGTCGGTGGCTCGGCCGGCATGGTGACGCCACGGGCGCCGCCGCCGCCGGTGAGCACTCGCGACAACCGTCGCAGCTCGCGCTCGGCGTCGGCCATCGATACTTCGCCTTCGATCTCGTTGGTGATCGCCAGGGCACGCTGTCGTGCGTGATCGAACACCACCAGGCTGTCGAAACGCGCCAGCATCGCGACCGGCAAATCGAAACCGGCCGGAGGTCGATCGGGCAGCCGCTCGATCATCCTCACCATGTCGTAGCCAAAGAAGCCGACGAAGCCACCGGTAAACGGAATCGGCCCACGCGCGCTCTCGACACTCGCCAACACTCGACGCAAGGCGACGAGCGGCGGACCGACGAGCGCTTCGCGCCGCCCCTGCGCCTGACGCTCGAGGCGATCCGGGTAGATCCGGTAGATCTCACGCGGACCGGCGCCCAAGAAGGTGAAGCGCGATACCTGCTCGCCACCGGTGACGCTCTCGAACATGAAGCGGTGCGGCGAGAGATCGGCGAGACGTCGGTAGACGGTGAGCGGGGTCAGCGTATCGGCGAGAAACTCGCGAACGTGGACCACCGCGCGACGGGGCTTCGGCCCTGCGGGAGCGCTCATGACGACGCCCCCCGTGACCGATGACGCGCCGCCAGCACCTCGGCGATCTTGGCGGGTGAGACGCCACGCGCCAGCAGCAAGGCCAAGAGGTGGTAGAGCAAATCGGCTGCCTCATCGGCCACGGCGTCAGCGCCCGGATCCTCAGATGAGGTGCGCACATCGCCACCGACGCCGCTGAGCGCCGCGATCACCGTTTCGATCGCTTCCTCACCGAGCTTTTGCGCCGTCTTCGGCACCCCACCGGCGAGCAGACGCGCCGTATAGCTCTGAGCGCGGTCGGCGTCACGACGCTTATCGAGCACCTGCCACAACCAACCGAGCTCGAGCACTGCCGGATTGGGCTCGAAGCAGGTTCGCGTTCCCCGATGACACGCCGGGCCACGCGGCCGAGCCCGCACCAACAACGTGTCGCGATCACAGTCGGGGGTGACCGATACGACGTCGAGCACATTGCCCGAGGTCTCGCCCTTCTTCCACAGCGACTGACGCGAGCGGCTGTAGAAATGAGCCTGTTTGGTTTCGAGCGTCAGCGCGACGGCGCGACGATCGGCCCACGCCACCATCAACACGGCGGCGCTCGTCTCGTCTTGCACCACCACCGGCAACAACCCCCGCTGATCGTAGACCAGACTGTCGGGGTCGAGAGCGAAACTCATACAGCCTCCCCTCGCACGGCGAATCCTCGACCGGCGAGAAAACGTTTGACCTCGGGCACGGGATGCGTGCCGTCGTGAAAGATCGACGCCGCGAGCACCGCCGCGGCACCCGCCTCGAGCGCATCGGCGAGATGCTCGGGACGACCGGCGCCACCGCTCGCGATCACCGGCACGCGTACTCGCTTCGTGATCGCGCGCAGCAGCTCGAGATCGTAGCCTTCTTGCGTACCGTCGGCGTCGATGCTGGTGAGCAGAATCTCACCCGCGCCACGCTCGACGCCACGCTCGATCCACTCGATGACATCGAGATCGTGCTCGCGACGTCCACCGTGGGTCACCACGCGCCAGCTCGATGATTCACCGTTGTCATCGGCACGACGCAAGGCGTCGACCGAGAGCACCACGCATTGCGCTCCGAAACGCTGTGACAGCCGCTCGACGAGCTCGGGATCGGCCACCGCCGCGCTGTTGATGCCGACCTTGTCGGCCCCGGCACGCAGCAGCTTTTCGGCGTCGGCCACGGCGCGCACGCCACCACCCACGGTGAGCGGGATGAAAACGTTCTCGGCGGTCTGACGCACCCAATCGAGATCAGTGTCACGACGCTCGGGAGCGGCGGTGATGTCGAGAAAGACCAGCTCGTCGGCGCCCTGGGCGTCGTAACGCGCCGCGCTTTCCGCTGGATCGCCCAGCTCGCGCAGGTTCTCGAATTTGACCCCTTTGACCACCCGACCGTCCTTGACGTCGAGACAGGGAATCACCCGGCGCGTGAGGCCGCTGTTTGCGGCGCCCGTCACCTTTTCAGTCGTCATGACCCGGGCTCCCCGGCCGCTCGCAAAGCGTCCTCGAGGGTAAACAGACCCTCGTAGAGCGCCTTACCGACGATCGCGCCGGAAATCTCGGCCACCGCCACGGCGGCACGCAGATCGTCGAGATTGCGCACACCACCCGACAACAACGCCGGCGTGCCTGACGTCCGCGCGATCCCCGCGGCGAGCTCGTAGTTGGGACCGGCGAGGGTGCCGTCACGTTCGACGTCGGTCACCAGCACCGCCGGGCACGTCAGGGCGCGTAGCTTGCGCCCGACATCGTTCACCGCCACCGTTGCCGCTTCGCGCCAACCGGCGATGCGCAACTCCTCCCCGGCGACTTCGAGCGCCGGCACGACTCGACCGGGATAGCGGTTCACCAAGCGTGCGAACGCCGAAAAATCACGCACCACCATCGAGCCGATCACCACCCGCTCGACACCGGCCTCTTCAAATGCCCATCGCGCCGCCGCGTCGTCGCGGATGCCGCCACCGAGCTCGATGCCCGCGCCACGACCGACCAGATCGGCGATCAGCTCGCGTTGCGGCGTTTCGCCAAACGCAGCGTCGAGATCGACCACGTGAACGAGCGTCACCCCGGCCGCCGCGAAGCGCTCGACCAGGGCACGCGGCTCGGCTTCGTAGGGCGTGCGACGGTTGTCGTCGCCCTGTTCGAGACGCACCACCGTGCCGGCCCGGAGATCGATCGCCGGAATCAATTGCATGGTGTCTCCTCGTTCTCGGTCGCCGCGAGCGTCAGAAAGTTGGCCAGCAGCCGCAGGCCGACGCGACCGCTCTTTTCGGGATGAAATTGCGTCCCCAGCACCCGGCCGCGAGCCGCGATGGCGGCGAAGCGCTCACCGTGATGCGCCCGCGCCAGCACCCACTCCTCGGGTACACCGTGGGGTACGAAGCTGTGCACGAAATAGACGTGCTCACCGGCCTCGAAGCCGTCGAGCAAGGGATGCGACGTCAGGTCGATCAGTGCGTTCCAACCGATATGGGGCAGCGGCACGTCGCCTTCGATTTCCTCGACCACACCGGGAAGCAAGCCGAGTCCGTCGAGACGGCCATATTCCTCACCGTGCTCGAAGAGCAGCTGATAGCCGACGCAAATCCCGAGCAACCAGGCGCCCGCATCGAGCGCCTGATGAAGCGCCGCTTCGATCTCACCACGCACCCGCTCCCGAGGCGGTTTGAACGCACCGACCCCGGGCAGCACCAGACACCGCGACGCCGCGATCGTCGCCGCATCGGTGGTGATCGTCGTCGCGGCGCCGAGCGAACGAAAGGCGCGCGACACATTGCCGAGGTTGCCGACCCCGGCATCGACGATGGTGACCGGTGGCACGCTCATGTCGTCAATGTCCCCTTGGTCGACGGCATCGCCTGATCGCGGATCGCCACCGCCGAGCGCAACGCCAGCGCCACCGCCTTGAAAGCCGCCTCGGCGGCATGATGCGCGTTGCGCGCCGCCAGCACGTCAAGATGCAGCGTAAAACGCCCACGATCGGCGAAAGCCTGGAAGAAATCGACGATCAGGTCGAGCGGAAAGTCGGTCTTGACCCAGGCTTGGCGAAGCTCGGCGGGTAGCTGATGGACGAAGAAGCCTCGCCCCGAGAGATCGATCACCGCGCGCGCCAACGCCTCGTCGAGCGGCGCGTAGGCATGCGAGAAACGCACGATGCCACGACGATCCCCGAGACACTCACGGAGCGCATCACCGAGCACGATGCCGACGTCCTCGACGGTGTGATGGAGATCGACGTGCGTATCGCCGGTCGCGGCCACTTCGAGACCGAGCCCGCCGTGGGTGGAGAGCGCGGTCAGCATGTGAGCGAAAAAGCCGTCGGGTACATCGATCCGACGTTCGCCTCCGTCGAGCGACAAGGTCAGCTCGATCGAGGTCTCGGCGGTCTGGCGTTCGATCGTCGCGCGTCTCATCCCACACCTCCTCGAAACATCTCGTCGAGCGCGGCGCGTACCGCGCGCAGATCCGGACCCGAGCCCACCGATACCCGCAGACAGCCGGCGAGCCCCGGATAATGCGAGACATCGCGCCAGCGAATGCCACGCGCTTCGAGACCCTCACGAATCGGCGCCGAGCCCCGTGGATGACGGGCGAGCAAGAAATTGGCCTCGGACGGAAAGACCTCGAAACCGAAGCCTTCGAGCATCGCCTGCCACTGCGGTCGCCGCCCCATCAGCACCCGCACGCGACGTTCGGCGGCCTCGGCGGCTTCCACCACCACCTCGCCGGCGATGGCGCTCGCCACGTCGACGTTGTAGGGCAGCTTGACCTTGAGCAGCTCGCCCACCAGCTCGGCATCGGCGAGCAAGTAGCCGAGCCGTTGCGCCGCCAGCGACCACGCCTTCGAAAAGGTGCGAAAGATCATCAGATGACGATGACGTTTCAGCAGCGGTCGGTAGTCGTATTGGCAGAACTCGCCGTAGGCGTTGTCGAGCAGCAGAGGCGCTTCGAGCCGCTCGAGCAGACGCTCCACCGCCTCGACCGACGCCGCGTCACCGGTCGGGTTGTTCGGCGTGCACAGGATCACCGGGCGACGCGGATCGCGCTCCACTTCGGCTTCGAGCGCGGCGAGCGGCAGACGCAGATCGTCGCTCGGTCCGAGAAAGCGCGGCACGCCACCGCTCCGCAAGACGAACATCTTGTAGAGCCCGAAGCTCGGGATATGTCCGAGCACCTCGGTGCCCGGCTCGAGCAACGCCTCCAGGGTGATCCCGAGCAGCTCGTTCGAGCCGTTACCGACCAGCACCGACTCCGCCCCTAAACCATGACGCGCCCCGAGCAAAGCTCGCAATCGATCGGCGTGAAAATCGGGATAGCGTGCCCAGTCCCGCGCCAGCCAACGACGCGCCGCTTCTTCCTTGAGCCGGCTCGGCAGGTCGAAGGGCACCTCGTTTTGATCGAGCTTGTGCGCCGAGGGCGACAGGTCGAGGGTATACACCTTGAGCGCACGCAGCGCCGGGCGCACGAAGCGCGCCGGGCTCGGCGTCGATGGGCCCGTCGTCGATGGTTCGGCCGCGCTCATCCGCCGTTGCCCTCGGGCGAGACGCCGGTACGGGGCAAGGGCTCCATCCGTCGACGCGCGGCGGCGGCGTGCGCCGGCAAACCTTCGACATCGGCGAGCGTCGCCGCGGCGGCGGCGAAACGAGTCGCGGCGACCGGATCGAAACGGATCACGTGGCTGCGACGCACGAAATCCTCCACCCCGAGCGCCGAGGCGTAGCGTGCGCTACCACCCGTCGGTAGAACGTGGCTCGGCCCGGCGATGTAATCGCCAAACACTTCCGGCGTATGCGCACCGACAAAAACCGCGCCAGCCGTCGACACCCGCTCGGCGAGCCGTTCGGCCGCCG